>JBFEPE010000004.1:0-50850 GCA_041550235.1 Minisyncoccia bacterium | reverse complement strand
GCCTCTGGCTGGAAAAAACTCGTTTTGCCTCTATTTGAAAGTCGGCAAAACTCAAACATTTGAATATATAGATCATCGCTCCCCATTCCTTAATTTGTTTCTATTTACTCTCTAGATATTCGAAATTTTGATTTTCTTTGGGAGTTGTTAATCTTGTCTTACAATTCCCCTCTAATAGAGGGGTGGCTCTCCACGAAAGAAATTGCTTCGCAATTTCAACGTGGCTGAGACGGGGTGTTTTTCCTCGCCCGCCGTAGCCCGCCATAGGCGGACATTCTGCCTTGGCGAAGGCGGGTTTGCCAAAGGCAAAATCTCCGTTTTTCTGCAACATTAAAAATAATAAATAAAAAAGAGACAGCCACCTTGCTTTTAAATCAAGCAAAGCGACCGTCTTTGGCATTAGTTAATTAGCAGAAAATGAATCTTACAAATCTTAAAACCCTTTTAACGACCCCAACTTTTAAAATGTTTATTTCTTTCATTTTGGGGGTAAGTACATAGGCATTTAGGATTATTCGGTTGTTTGTTGCAATAAAATGTTTTAACTCTTTGAATCTTTTGATACATTCCCCGTATGTCCAATAAGATTCTCTTATTTTTTGATCGTCCTTACCAAGGGGAAATTTAAGGTCATGCTTGGACTCAAAAAAGTCCCTGTGAACGATAAATAATTCCCAATAATCTCTGAATTTCCAATTACTTGCACTTGTTGTTTTCATTTTCACCTCCTTCCAAGATTATAAAATATAAAAATAATTTGTCAAGGGTGCCCGCCTTCGTTAAAACTTCGGCGAGGCGAGGGAGTGATATTGGTAGGAATTGATTTGCGGAGATTATATGCATAATGCCAGATACATATTGCAAAATATTAATAAATAAATAAACTATAATTAACTATATAAACATGAAGAAAGATGATGTGAAAAATAAACAAAGTGATGAGTTGGCACGGGACTTAGAAGATAGTCGCAAAGAACTTCGCGGTCTTCGTTTTGATTTGGCTTTTGGCAAGATAAAGAATGTGAGGCAGATTAGATTCTTGAAGAAAAAGATTGCAAGAATCTTAACTGCTATGAGAGGTTAATAATAAATAAATTAAGCAAACATACCCCCGCCCCTTCGGGGCGGGGGTATGAGAGAAAAATTATATATTAATTAAACATAATGTTATATACTATCAATATGGAAAATAAGCGAAAGACAATTAAGAAATTAAAGGGAGTAGTAGTCTCCGACAAGATGGATAAGACCATCGTTATTAAGGTTGATAGATTAGCAGAACATCCACGATATAAGAAAAGAGTGAGGATTAGTAAAAAATTTAAAGCTCATGATGAGAAAAATGAGGCAAGAATTGGCGACTTCGTTGAGATTTCACAATCCCGCCCAATATCAAAGGATAAGAAATGGAAGTTGGAAAGCATTATCAAGAAAGTGGAGACAGGCGAAGAGTTGGATTTGCCCAATAAGAATTTGAGTGTTGATGTTAGCGTTGATGCTGATGTTGATGAGAAAGACAAGAAAAAAGAGGGCGATGATTTAGAAAATAATGAGATGGCTCCTTCTGATGAGACGACAGATGAGAAATAGATTTGATACATTTTTTTAAATTTACACAAAATAATATCCCCCCGCCCATTGTGGGCGGGGGGATATTATTTTTGACTATGAACATGTTTTTGAAATAAAAAATAACACCTGTTAAATTAAAACATCATAATCAGACAAAATTGTCAATAGTGGATTAAAAGATTATGATAAGATAGAATTATCTGATAATTGCTTTGATGTGTTAATAATTTTTCTGCCCCCCGCCGTAGGCGGGGGGGCAATGATACAATTTATTTTGCGGTCAAAGTCATCATAAATTTTTAAATTAAAGAAAATATAAATATGCCAAAAGTAAAAAGTCCAACATTGGAAAGCTTTGCCAAAATTAAAGTAGTCGGAATTGGAGGAGCGGGAGGCAATATCTTAGCTCGTATGAATCGCAATCAAATGCGAGGAGTTGAATTAATTGCACTGAATACAGATGTTCAAGACCTTCATAAGACAGGAGTGAGGAATAAAATTCATATTGGCAAAAATATATCAAAAGGATTGGGTGCCGGAATGGACCCGGAAGTTGGTCGTCAGGCAGCTGAAGAATCAAGGGCTCAAATAGAGGAAGCCCTTAAAGGTGCAGATATGATATTCTTGGCAGCGGGAATGGGTGGTGGCACAGGAACAGGGGCAATTTCAGTTGTTGCCGAAATTGCTAGAAATTTGGGCATTCTTACCGTTTCTGTTGTTACAAAACCATTTTTATTTGAGGGGAGTAGGAGAATGGAAATTGCCGAAGAGGGACTTGCCAAACTTCAGGGACAAGTTGATTCATATATCATAATTCCAAATGATAGAATTTTTAATATTATTGAAAAAGACACAACTCTTCAAGCCGCATTTTTGGCAATTGATGAGATATTAACCCAGTCTGTGAGGGGATTAGCGGATTTGATAAATAAGCCGGGAATTATTAACACCGATTTTGCTGATATTAAAGCAGTACTGAAAGATGCCGGAATGGCAATCATCGGAATTGGGGTTTCTGAGGGCGAAGATAGAGCAGTGGATGCCCTTCAAAAAGCAGTTAATTCTCCGCTGTTTGAAATATCTCCACAAGGAGCGAGGGGGATATTGCTGTCTTTTAGTGGGAAGGATGGTGATTTGAAAATGGTTGAGATAAATGAAGCGGCCAAGATGATTGGGGAGATGGTTGATCCCCATGCTAAGATTATACCCGGTATTTCTGAGGATTCTAAGATAAAGAAGGGGGAGATAAGGGTTTTGATTGTGGCGGCAGGATTTTCTGGATATAAGTCAGTTGAGAAACAGCAAACATTTTTGGGCGATTCAAATGGTGATAATAATGGGGGGCATCCTTCTATTTCGATTTCGGATGATGGTAATAATAATAAGGATGATAGTTTAGATATCCCCGCCTTTCTTAGAAAAAAGAAGTAGGAGAATTTATTTATTGTGATTTTTGTTGCTTATTAAAAAAAATTAGCACTCTTGACGAGGGAGTGCTAATTTTGTAATATGGAATAGAAGATATGGAATTATCAGAAAGACAAAATAAAATATTAGAATTTATTATAAGAGAATTCGCCAAAAATGAACGGCCTATTGGCTCATTAGAATTAGCTGAAAAATTATTTTCGGAATTAAGCCCAGCAACAATAAGAAGCGAGCTATCTCTTTTATCAAATTCTGACTATTTAGAGCAACCTCATACTTCGGCGGGCAGGATTCCTACTGATAAAGCATATCGCTGGTTTGTAAATAGATTTATTGAAAACGAAGGGAAATTAAATAAGGAATCAAGTAGGTGGTCGGAAAAGATAAGGGAAAAAAATGAAGTATCAAATTTTGAGCCGAGTGAAATTATTTCAAGATTTTGTAGGGGATTAGGTGTTTATTATGATTTTGATACAGGAATTTCAAAATCAGGAATGAGTAGTTTGTTTTTTGGCTTGCCGGATTTAGAAAAAAAAGAGATAAAGAAAGTTTTTGATGATATTGAGTTTTTAGACAATCAATTAGAAAATTTCTTTGATGATTTCGGCGAATTTGAGAGAATTGTCTTTATTGGTAAGGAAAGTCCTATCACGAAAAGCGAGAATTTGAGTTTAGTCTCAAGATTTTATTCATTGCCAAAAAGAAGAGGGGTTTTTCTATTGTTGGGACCAAAGAATATGCTCTACGATAGAAATTTGGCAGTATTAGAAGCACTTTCTGATTTAATGATTGATTAGAGGAGAACACCCCGTCCCAGCCACGTTGAAATTGCGAAGCAATTTTTTACGTGGCGAGGCAAAGTAAAAAAACATGAAAAACGAAATAAAAAAACTAAAAAAAGAGATAACTGAATTAAAAAAAGAAAGAGATGATTATTTAGATGGCTGGAAAAGACAAAAAGCAGACTTTATAAATCATCAAAAAGAATCAGATAAGAGAATAGAGCAAATTTTAAAATTTGCCAATGAAGAATTAATATTTGAAATGCTTTCCGTTTTAGATAGTTTTGATATGGCAATAGAATCTTTATCTAAGATAGGGGAAGGGGATGATTCAAAAAAAGACGATATAATAAAGGGTATAAAAATGATAAAGTCTCAGATTGAAAATGTTTTGAGGCAAAAAGGATTGGAGGAAATAAAGGTAGAAGAAGGAAGCGATTTTAATCCAGAAATACATGAGGCAATGGCGGGCTCAGGAGATATTATAGGAAGAGAAATACAAAAGGGATATAAATTAAATGGGAAAATAATAAGGCCATCAAGAGTTGAGGTTAGGGAATTATAAAGAGAGGAACACCCCGTCCCAGCCCCTGCGGACAGGGGCTGGACCACCCCTCTATAAGAGGGGAATAATCCCCCGCCGCCGAAGGCGGGGGGGGTGATAAAGTCAACTTATCTCATATATAAGCCTATATATTTAAAAAATATGGATAATGCAATAATAGAATTTATAAAAAATAATTATCAATTTTTAATAACCCTGCTTGTATCATTTGTTTTTGGATTGCTGGGAATATTTTTGCAAAGAAGAGATAGGGCGAGAATGGACAGAGAGCAGAAATTAGAAGTTGATAATTTTAAAGATCATAATGAAAAATAAAAAAGTTTTTTCCTCGCTTTTTATTATTTAAAAAGAGGGGATTGGGCGAAATAAATAAAAATTATGAGTAAAATATTAGGAATTGATTTGGGGACAACTAATTCAGCAATGGCGGCTGTTATTTCTGGTGAAGCAAAAATAATTGAAAATAAAGAGGGAGAAAGGACAACTCCTTCTGTTGTCGCAATAGCAAAAAATGGCGAAAGATTAGCCGGTGTTTTAGCAAAAAGACAATCAGTAACAAATCCAAAAAATACAATATATTCAGTAAAGAGATTTATTGGGCAAAGATTTGATGATGAAGATGTTCAGAAAGATATAAAATCATTTCCATTTGAGACAAGAAAATCATCAACAGGAGGTATTGAGGTGAAAATGGGCGAGGATTGGAAGAAGCCAGAGGAAATTTCTGCAATGATTCTTCAAAAATTAAAGTTAGATGCCGAAGAAAAGTTAGGAGAAAAAATAGAGGAGGCAATCATCACCGTTCCAGCATACTTTGATGATAGCCAAAGGCAGGCAACCAAAAATGCCGGCGAAATCGCGGGATTTAAGGTGAAGAGAATAATAAATGAGCCAACTGCGGCCGCCTTGTCTTATGGCTTGAATAAGAAAAAAGATGAAAGGGTGGTTGTTTATGATTTTGGAGGGGGAACATTTGATATTTCTGTTTTGGAAATTTCTGAAGATACCGTTGAGGTGAAGGCAACGGGTGGTGATATGCATTTGGGAGGAGATGACTTCAATCAAAGAATAATGGATTATTTAATTTCTGAATTTAAAAAGTCTCAGGGGATAGATTTATCAGAGGATTCTTTGGCAATTCAGAGATTAAGAGATTCAGCCGAGAGGGCGAAGCATGAGCTTTCTACAATGATGGAGGCGGAAATTAATTTGCCATTCATCACATCAGATTCTTCTGGTCCAAAGCACTTTGAAATGAAACTTAGCCGAGCAAAATTAGAAGACATCACAAAAGATTTGATTGATCGCTCAATAAAGTTGATGGAAGAAACAATAAAGGAAAAAGGATTTTCAAAATCGGATATAAATGAGATTATTTTGATTGGGGGGCAAACAAGGATGCCGGCTATTATAAATGCAGTTAAGGAATTTTTTGGAAAAGAGCCAAATAAGGAAATTAATCCTGATGAGGTTGTTTCTATGGGGGCAGCCATCCAAGGGGGTGTTTTGCAAGGAGATGTGAAAGATGTTCTTCTTTTGGATGTGACTCCATTATCATTGGGAATTGAGACATTGGGAGGAGTGGCGACAAAGTTGATTGAAAAAAATACTACTATTCCAGCTTCAAAAAGCCAGGTGTTTTCTACTGCGGCTGATAATCAAACACAAGTAGAAATTCATATTCTTCAAGGAGAAAGGCAGATGGCGAGTGATAACAAAACACTAGCGAGATTTATTTTAGATGGGCTTCCTCCGGCACCAAGAGGAGTTCCTCAGGTGGAGGTTGTTTTTGATATTGATGCTAATGGAATTTTAAATGTTTCTGCAAAGGATAAGGCAAGCGGAAAGGAGCAGTCCGTGAGGATAGAAGCATCTACTGGTCTTTCAAACGAGGAAATAGAAAAGATGAAAAAGGATGCAGAAATTCATGCTAGTGAGGATGAGAAAAAGAAGGAGTTGATTGAGGTAAAAAATCAATCAGAGCAGTTATTATATTTGGCGGAAAAGACGATGAGGGATGGGGGAGATAAGATTGTTGCCGAAGATAGACAAGATATTGAGACAAAAATAAATGATTTGAAGGATGCACTTAATGGTGATGATTCTAATAAAATTAAGGAAAGAAAGGAATCTCTTTCACAGGCGATTTCAAAGATTGGAGAGAAAATGTATAAGCAGGCGGGTGGTAGTAATAACGAGTCTCCTTCACAAGGCGATAGCGACAATAGTCCATCAGAAGAAAATAAGGGGGAGAATAATGCTGGCAATGATAAAGGCGAGTAAAAAACAAAATACTATAATCTCACTATTGCTAAATAATATTTTTCTATTAGTATAGTAGTATTATTATGAATAACACTATAATTGAATTTAATAAGAGGCAGCAGAAGGATGATATTCCCGAAATAAGACCCGGAATGAAGATAAGGGTTCATGAGAGAATAAAAGAAGGAGATAAAGAAAGAATCCAGGTTTTTGAAGGAATTGTTTTGGCGATAAAGCACGGCAAAAATCTTCCTGCTACAATGACGGTAAGGGCAGTAATTGCAGGAGTTGGAGTAGAGAAAATATGGCCAATTCATTCACCAAAGATTTCAAAAATTGAGATTGTTCGTGCATCCAAGGTGAGGCGAGCCAAACTTTATTTCTTGAGAAATCTTTCTCCAAAGAAAATCAAGAGAAAATTATCCGTCTTCAAAGAAGTTATTTCTCCTATTGTTGAGCCAAAGATTGAGGTGGAGACAGAGGAGGTAAAAGATGAATCTTTGACTGCTGATGATGATGTCGCAGATAATACCGTGGAAAAGTCAGAAGATGTGGTAGAAAATAATTCCGATGAAGAATCAAAGAATGATAACGGCGAGGAATTAAAAGTAGATGATGCTGAAATCAGTGAAGACGAAAAAGAAGGGGATGGCAATGGCGATAATGCCAGTGATGATGTAGTGGAGAAAGAAAATGCAGAAGCAGAGAAAGAGGAGGTGGTGGCTGAAAAAGAAGATGTAGAAGTAGAGAATGATAATGATAATGATAATGATAATGATAAAAAAGAAGATGATAAAGAAAAAGAATCAGAATTAAAATAATATTTTGCTATTAGTGATTTAAGATAATACTCTGACAACCACCCCGCGGGGTGGTTGTCTTGTATTGGCAATTTTTAATTTTGTTATTTATAAATAATAGTGTAAAATGATATTGTCGGCTTAATATAGAATCGCCCGACGATGATATATAATTTATGAATAAAGTTGAAGATAATCAGGAGAATCTAAGCAATTGTGCTTGCCCGGGATGCCCTTCATTTGATGAGTGTATGAGGGGTGGAGGCGAAGGCCTCTATTGTGCAAAGGGAAAATCATCTTGCGACTTCAAGAAAATGGGTTGTATTTGCGGAGGTTGTCCTGTCCATAAGAAAAGCAATCTAACTTCTGGATATTATTGCGAGGTAGGGGCAGAAGAAGAATAGGAAATGGATTTTTTTGAGTAATAAAATAGGGCGAGCTAATCATCAAAGAAGCAAGCCCTATTTTTGCTTTGCCTCGCCGAAGTCTTGACGAAGGCGGGTTTCCTTTCATAGGCAATAATTAAAGTTGTGATATAATAAACAAAAAAATATGTCTCAATATTATAATCCAAGAAGAATGAGGAATATATATAATCCCTCATCAAAAGAACCATTTAGATTAAGCAGGTCAAAAATTGATCAATTTTTGAATTGCCCAAGATGCTTCTATTTAGATAGGCGATTGGGAATATCCCAACCGCCCGGATTCCCATTTGCCTTAAATTCAGCAGTAGATTTATTATTAAAAAAAGAATTTGATATTCATAGAGCAAAAGGAGATGCCCACCCCCTGATGGAAAATTATGGAATTGAGGCAGTTCCATTTGAGCATGAGAAGATGGATGAGTGGAGAGATGCCTTGCGGGGAGGTATTACTCATTTACACAAGCCAACCAATTTTTTCATCACAGGTGGGATTGATGATATTTGGAAAAATAAGGATGGGGAATTGATAATTGTTGATTATAAGGCGACTGCCAAAGACGGTGATGTCGGAATTGATGCTGAATGGCAAATAGCATATAAGAGGCAGATGGAAATTTATCAATGGCTTTTTAGAAAAAATGGATTCCCTGTTTCAAAAACAGGATATTTTGTTTATTGCAATGGAAAATTAGATAAGGAGGCATTTGATGGCAAATTAGAGTTTGTCGTTAAATTAATTCCTTATGATGGAGATGATTCGTGGGTGGAGCAGGTTCTTATGAATGCCAAAAAATGTTTGGATGGTAATTCAATTCCATCCGCCAATCCAAATTGCGATTTTTGTGCCTACAGAAAAGCCGTCCGAGAAGTCCATTCCCATGAGTAGGAATTTTGTTTATAAAATCTTGATAATAAAATTTGACTTTTTTCATTTTTTAAGCAAAATAAAATAATTAAACAATATCAAGAATATGAGTTATGAAAAACTTGAGATAGATGGAGCGAATATAGATAAAACTAAAATCGCCATGCTAGATGACGATCTTTTAATTGAGGAAAATTCAGGTGAAAAAAGTAAAATCAAAATAGAAAAAGAAGGGGAAGTAAAAGTTGAATTAGGAGGAGGGACGATGACTATTGAAAGAAGGGAAAAAGAGGGCGAGGGGAAAGAAAAAATAATGAGTATTCAAAATAGCGAAATTAATCCGGGTAGCAGTGTTATCATCGGAGACAACAACGAAGTTATAAGCGATGGGGAGGGAACAATAATTAAAACAAGTAAAGAGGAGTATCATTTTAAACCAGGAGAGGATCCTGGCAATTTTAATATTATAAATGGTAAAGTTGAATTTGAGGAAGAAAGAGATTATAGCAAATACAGAGTTGAGAGAGTCAAGGATAAAGAAGGTGAAAGGGATAAGGGCAATGGCGAAACAGATAATCTTCAAAATAAAAATGTCATTAAGAATAGTAGTATTAAGGGTAGAATCAGTGTTGGAGATGGTAATAAATTGGAAATAAACGGGGTGGTAGCGGGTGGCAATAATAAGGAGGGAAGGGGAAAGAATGAAGGAATAGACGACGGAGAAGAAGACAAATGGGATAAAAAATTTGACAAAGAATTTGATAAGAAATTTGATGTTTTTGATGATGTTAAAGAAGGGGGTGATATTGAAGATAAAGAAGGCGAGAGCGACAATGATAATACCGGCAACAATAATATAATAAGTGGCAAAACAATAAATACTCAAAATTTCCAAATAGGAAAGGGTAATACCCAAATAATTGATGGGGTGGTTGTAGAAGGTGATTTGGTTAAGGATGGTGGTAATTTGGCAGAAAAAGAAGTTTCAAATGTTTTTGATGGAAATGAAGATAAGAAAATAGAAAATAATGTCGGGGTGGAAAGGGTGGTAAAAAAAGAGGGAAATGATGTTGAGGTAGGAAATAGTTTGGAAGTAGTAAAAGAAGAGGATGATGACGTAAAAAAAAGACAAGAAGAGAGTATAGAAAAAGAAAAAAGACAAGGAGGGGGTGTAGAAAAAGAAAAAAAAGAGGGCGAAAATAGCATTGGGGAGTCAGTTAAAATTAAAGAAGAAGAATCCCAACGAGAAAAAGCCCAACAACAAGAACAGGAAAAAATAAACTTTGACGAATTAGAAAGAATAGAAAGGCAAATAGAGGAAGGGTTAAGTTCAATTAATAATTATGAAAAAACCGATAATAGGGGGAGCGAGGAGACAACACAGAAAAATACTGAAGGGTTTAAGGGAGATAGGGGAGATTCATCAAATAAAAAAGAAACAGAAAATGAAAAGACACAAGAGCAGAGAATTTTTGAAATAAAAAATGAACTCCTTAAATTTATTGAGGGAATAAAAGAAGAGTTAAAAAGAAGGGAGGAAAAAGCATTAGAGGGATTAGAGAAAAAAAATAAAGAGTTGGTTGAAAGAGAGGGTAATCTTGACAAGAGGGAAAAAGAAATTAAAAGGAGGGAAAAAGAGGTAGAAGGAAGGGGTTTTGAGGCTTCAAGCATGGAAAAACAAAAAGAGGGTGGGGAATACAAAGATGAGGTCTTGGAAAACCTATTAGATGATTGGGGAATTGACCGCCTCGCTCCAATTCAATTTAAAACATTAGGTAAAGAGGTTAATAATCTTGAAAAATATGTAGAAAAAAAGAGGGAAAGAAATATTTTCTCAAAGACCATAGATTATTTTAAAGATAAAAAATATAAAAAGGAATTAAAGAGGGAAAATCAATCAAAAAAAGAAATGCTTGGTGTAAATTTTGATTTTTCTAAATATGGAATTGATAATATGGATGCCAAAGGTTTAGGGGAAAGTCTATTCTTTGCCGCTCACAGAAAGATAAGAGAAAATATGCTTGCATCTTACGGAGATGCTGGGGATAAAAATTATATGGAGGCCGAGAGGATGATTAGCAAATTAGCTGAAGAAGATATAGTCTCAAAAAGTCTTGAGGCGGTTGAGCATTTTAAATTGTTTTGTGATTTAGCTTTTGAGAAATTTTCTAAAAATGAAGCGGGGGGCAGTATTAATGGATTGAATGCGAAATTAATTAAAATATTTGAGGAGACATTAAATAAGTCTTTTGAATTAGGTAAATTGGAGGAGAATAAGGAGGGGGATACTGAATATTATAAGAAAGAATTTTCCCAATTTTTTAAAGAAAAATTGAATGTTTAATTATTTTTTTATTATAAATTATGAAAAAAAATAATTTAGAATCGATGGAAAAAAAGAAGATGGAGAGTGGATATTATATTGAAGAATTAGGCATTGATGAGGTTCTAAATCAGAATATTTTAGGAAATGAACTTATTGAGAATTGGATGAGTGTAAATGACCATATAACATTAGAGAGAGTTCCTAATGAAGAGATCCCCGAAGGGGAAAGTTTTTTACTAAATTGGGAGGAGGATGTTGATGGTCAGAGAAGGGGGTGCTTAAAAGTTCCCTCAGAGATGAGATTATGGGATATTATAGGAATAACAGAGGAAATTGATAATGATGCTTTCAAAAATAATCCGGAAATAATTGAAGGAAAAAAAGAATTGATTGAAAAATCAGGAGATTTTTTCTTTGATATAAATAAATATTTAGAAATGGAAATGGGGAATATTGATGAAAAAAATGGAAGAATGATAGCACAATCAATGTCTCAAATGTGTGAAGATTATGGAGAAAAATATTTTTCAAGAATAAAGAAGGAAGACGAAATGAAAGACTTGAAAGAAAAAGATCTTTCAGAAGAAGAAATTGAAAAAGTGGAAAAATTTATTTTTGGAGAAAATCTTTATAACTCTCGATTTGGAAAAGTTGAAGATGAGGAAGAGATAAAGAAAATAAGAGAAAAAACATTGAACCAGTTTTTTAGAGTAGCCCAGAAATCATTTGAATTAGAGAAAAAGGAATTAAAAGAAAATATTCCAGCGAATCCTCTAATGGATTCCACTCCTATTCATTCTAAATTTTTGGAAAATATTAGGGAATCACTTATTTCTAAAATAGAAAAACCGAAAGAAGAAATGATAAGGTCAATTTTTCAAAGAGGATTAGAATTGCTAAATAATAATCTTGAGGCCAGCAGACCAGAGGTGAGACAGAAATTAAGAGAAATAGAAGAATTTAAAAATAAAATAGAGAATGGATATTTGAAATTAAGGGATATTGTTGGGATAGAAGATTTAAAAAAAGAATTGGCTGAGATTAGAGAGAGGGGAAAAATAGAGGAAATAAATGAAAGAGAAAAAGAAATTGCGAGCAAAATAAAGAAGGCGGTTAGTTCTTATGGTTATAAATCATCATGGGATAATCCTTCCAAAATAGTAGAAGACGAAGAGATGAATTGCCTCGGTTTTGCTGAAGTCGGAGGTAGATTATATCAGGAAGCTGGATTATCTAATGGGATTATAAATATCAAGGGACATGTTTTAAGTTGCTGGGCTGATAGTGAGAATAATTTTTACTGGAACGACTTAAGGGACGGGGGTTCTGACTTTGGATATTTGGTAAAAAACGAAGATTTAGAGGGGAAAAATAGTGATGGTGGGGATATAAAAATACAAGATTTAATTGATGCAATGAGTGGCGATTTTGATGGGAGTTTAATAGTTGGATTAAAGCCAGCGGCCAAAAATAGTCATGATTTTTATGGAATTGAGAAGCAATTTCTTTTTAGTGATTCCCCAAGATTTAGAATTAATAATTTAGAAAATGGGGCACTCACGAGGCTTTTGAGCAACTCGGCACGGAGGTTGTTGGATGATTTAAAAAGAGAGTATAGTAAGGCATTGGCAAATGAGATTGATGAGTTATTAAAATATTCATTGAGAATTGATGGAAATAATGTTGATGCTATGCATATTTTGGCTGACTTGCATTTTGTAAATTATGAAAAGACTGAAGACAAGGAAGACAAGGGGTTAAATAAGGAGATGGGTATTAAATATTTAAAAAAATCATTAAAATTAGACAAAAATGATCCACATGCAATATTTAGATTAGCGGAGGTTTTGTCATTTTTGGATAAAAAGGATGAGGCAATAGGAATTTATAGAGAGGCAATGGATATACCATTTAGACCGCTCAATGGAAATCTACTTTTTTCTTTTGATGGATTTGCTAAAAATCTTTCAAAAAGAGGTGGGGCTGATGATAAGAAAGAAGCATTATATTATTATCACAAATTTACCGAGTATTTACGAAGAGATACTGAAAACAATAATAGTTCTTTGAGTGATGAAGAAAGAAATGAGTTGCTACACAATACAAATATTAGTATAAAAAAATTAGAGGATGATTTAAATATTTCTAATGATGATTTCTTCAACTATAAATCAAATTTTGATTATCTTTTGAATACATTTTCTAAAGCCCAATTAAAAACAGATGATAGGAAGAAAGAGATGTTGGGTGATTTTGTTGATGATGCTGAAGAGTTTTTAGAAAAAGAAGATGATTTAGATAAGATGATGCCGGGAACTCTTAAGGAAAAATTATTAGACAAAATAAGGCAGGCGAAAGAATTTTTGAAAGAAGATAAGGATTAGGGCTTGGTTAAAAAATTGAAATATAGATGCATATGTAGTCCGGCTTTTATTTACTTCATTTGACTTTTGATTTTTGTTATTTTAATATTTTAAAGTCGTTTTTTATTTAATAAATATTTAATATTATGAAAAAAAATAATATAGAGGCATTAAGGGTTGAGGGAGAAGAAAAAGAAATAAATCCTCTTATAGAAATGCCTAATGAAAAAGCATTAGAGCTTTTGAGACAATTTAGATATAATGTCTCTGATAAATTAGAAAATGCTGATAGTCTGCCAAAAATGTTCAAATTTGTCGCTTTGGCGATAGAGCATGAAATACGAGACGAAAAAGAAAAACAAGGAGAAAGACTTCCGAATAATATTCTCAGAGATATTAAAATGCTTTTGATAAATTCTTATGAGAGTATTATTCAAGACAGAATGGATAAAGATTTAGATGTTGAAAAAATGGAAGGCGAAGATTTGACTTTGTTAATGTCGGAGGATGCTAAATTGGCCGCTAAAGCCCAAGAAGAATATGTAAATAAAGAATCAATAGAAAAAGCCGAGGAAATAAATATAGAAAAAGTATCTTTTGAGGATTTACAAAAGAAAATTAATTTATTTGAAAACTCATTAGAAAGCGAGAATGGCAAAAGAATTCTTGATGGCTTTAAGCAGGTGTTAGAAATAGATGGAGCAGGAATAAAAGGTGGCGGATTAAGATTGATGGCTAAAATATTTTTTAGAGACCAAGTGCCGGAAAATATGATTAAGGAATATGATGAATGCTTGATGGCTGAAATAGATAATTTCAGTGATATAGATGTGGTATTAGATAAATCTAATAATAAAGACGAGGCATTAGATAAAGTGCAAAACATTAAGATTGACTTGATTGATAAAAAAGGAAAAAAAGAAAAGAAAATTGAAATTCATCCAGAAGATGTAGAATCAATAAATAATTTTTCAGATAAGGAAATAATAGAGGAAATAGGCGAGAAAGATACCCATAATAATCAATTATTTTTAAGTAAAGACAAAGGGTTTGTTTTTACCCCTGAGGCAAAGAATGATATTTTAAATTTGAGAGTGAGTTTGGTAAAAAATAAAAATCAAATCAATCTTTATGGCGGGAAAGAGTATTTTTCCGTTGGAGATAAGGAGTTTTTTGCCGCTGGGCCAATATATAGGGCTTTGAAGCAGTGGTCTTTTGGTAAGGCAAAATATTTTGAATTGCCAGCCGAAAATGCTCAAATTGATTTAGGATATTATTGGGGTGTTTTGATTAGAAGTGCATTAGGTAAGGAAAATCAAGAAAATATTATTAGCAATATATTTGTTGCAGCTAAAAAAATGGAGCAAACAGAAGCAAATAGCTCGGTTGAATTTGTTGAAGGATTTAAAAAGAAATATCCTGAATTCAAATTTGGGGGGAAACAATCTCCTGTTGAATTAGGAAGATGGATAATAAGGAAATATCTTCGTTTCGGAGAGTTTTATATAAGGAATAAGTATAACATTTACAGAGAAAATGAATTAGGAAAAGATGATGAAAATAAATGGATTGATTTGGATTCAAGTTATAAAGATGGTCAGGTTGGCGACCAAATAAGATTAAGGGAATACTTAGAAGAAAATCCCCTAAGAGATGACGAAGAATTGCCATTGGCTGCATAATCGCATGAGAATATTATGAACATGAATAAAATTAATTGATAACGAAAAAAGGCAATCTCCTTTGGTGGTGATTGCCTTTTTTATTACTATGCCATCATGGATTTACATCCATGCAGGTCTGCCTTTGAATGGACCCTCTTGTGTCCATTTCCACTTTCCGTCAGATTGCTGTTGGAATTTCAAGTAGTAAGCCCCTTTTCCGTCATTCCCCCAACTCGGATCATAAACATGCTGTTTATAATTTACATCAAGAACTTTTAAGAATCTGGCTGCTGGAACAGAATCATCCCACTCACTTGAAAACCCTGAATACCAGCGGCAGTTTTCATGAGTTGAATTACCGCAGGCATAACAAGGCTTTCCTTCTTTCGTCCCTGTTATCCAACAACCATCACCTGAGAGGATTAATTTCTCAACCGGAGTCCAAGTGGAAAAAGTTTTTCCACATTCCTGACACTTGTATAACACCAGTGCTCTACTGATCGGCCTTACCGCTTTTGTAGTCGATGTTTTCATTGACTACCTCCTTTTCTCTGGTCTTTTTCTCCCCACTCAAGAGCAGGTGAGAGTTCCATGAGAAAGTGATTGTTGGCGATTTTTCCCCAAAAATCACTTTCCCACGGATAACCGTTTTTCAATTTCTGCTTACATTATATCACAAATAAAGAATTTGTCAAGAGTAGATAATGGCGAGCAAGATTTTTATGATTTAATATTTGACGATAGATAAATATGAGATATATTATATAGATATGAATAGTAATTAAACATATTAAGTCGTGATTATGGAATATAAAATAAGGCGGGGGAAAATTGAAGATTTGAAGAAAATTATTTCTCTTACAAAAAGGGCTTATGAGGTGCCATATAAAGAAGGTGGCTTGATTACAAAATCAGGGGAACCTAAAAATGTTGAAGAAATATT
Source organism: Minisyncoccia bacterium (assembly GCA_041550235.1). Lineage (GTDB taxonomy): Bacteria > Patescibacteriota > Minisyncoccia > UBA6257 > JAAZHW01 > JBFEPE01. The sequence goes on along the minus strand of JBFEPE010000004.1, from coordinate 34,849 downwards.
TAAAAACAAGGGATTTTTTGTTTTAATTGCCGAGCATAATAATAGGATAATTGGGGTTATTAGATATAGGATATTAGAGGGCAATAATCTATATATTTATAAATTGGTAGTCTCTAAAAAATATAGAAATAAGGGAATTGCTAAATCGCTTATAGATGAGGTTGAGAAAATAGCTAAAAAGAAAAAATTTAAAAAATTATTGTTGGATTGTGCCAAAGAAAAGAGTTTGCCGGAATATTATAAGAAGTTGGGTTTTAAAGTGGATAGAATTAAGAAGCATGGCAATCATCATGATGTTTATATGTCAAAGAAAATTGAATTAGATAAAGATTTGATTTCTTCTGATGAACTTCAGAAATCTATCAAAGAGGCGAGAAAAGAGTATAAGAAGGGCAAATCTATTGTCGCTAAATCAATGTGAGAATTATTGTAATTAAATTATGGATATAATGTAAATATATGAGACTATTTTTAACATCAAATGCTTTTCCAAAAGAAAGCCAAAAAATAAGAGAAGAATTTTTAGATTTTGTTGGCAAAAAGCCGAATGAGATAAGAGTGGCTTTTATTCCTACCGCCTCTATTCCCGAAAAAGATAAATCATTTATGCTTACGGACAGAAAAGAATTAGAAGAAATGGGGATTTTGGCTAATAATATAACTGATTTGAATTTAGATAAGCCAATTTCTTTTAATGACCTGATGGATTTTGATGTTATTTTTGTAGATGGCGGAAATACCTTCTATCTTTTAGAAAAAGTCCGAGAAAGTGGATTTGATAAGGCAATTAGAGAATATCTTGATAGGGATATGGGTGTATATGTCGGGGTGAGTGCTGGGACGGTTCTTGTTGGCCCTGATATAGAAATAGCCGAGCCTTGGGATGATAAATCAATAACCAATCTTAAAGACACAATGGGATTGGATTTGATTGATGTCGTTTATTCTCCTCATTATGTAGAAGAGGAAGAAAAAATTTTGAAACCTTATAAAGATAGAGTAGATTATGAGATTAAGGAATTAAGAGATGGGGAAGTGGTGATTATTAAGAATAATAATATTAAGCATATTAAGATATGATTGTGAGGCAAATAATAAAAAATAGCCAAAGATTAATCTTTGGCTATTTTTTGAAAAAGATATTTAAATGGATAAATTTCTACTCTATCTCTATGCCCATATTTTTGGCTGTGCCACCAATAATTCTCATTGCCATCTCAATATCATCTGTATTTAAATCATCTATTTTTTTCTCTGCAATTTCTCTTAACTGAGATTTGCTTATTTTCCCAACCTTGCTTCTATTTGGGACACCGGAACCCTTCTCTATACCAGCAGCTTTTCTCAATAAGTCTGAGGCAGGGGGAGTTTTTAATTTGAAATCAAATGATCTATCCTCATAAACGGTTATTTCTACGGGGATAATACTGCCCATCTTATCTTTTGTAGCATCATTAAACTTATTAACGAAATCGCCAATATTAACTCCGTGCTGACCAAGTGCTGGGCCAACTGGTGGAGCAGGATTTGCTTTTCCTGCAGGAATTTGAAGTTTTATCATTGATTTTACTGGTTTCATATTTTTAAGTATATTTTTTTGGATTGTGAATAGTTTATCTTCAGCCCCCCCGCCGTAGGCGGGGGGGCTGATAGCATTGTCTTATTTACTATATCTTCTTTACTTGAAAGAAATCTAATTCCACGGGGGTTTCTCTTCCAAAGATCGTGACTAAGACCTTTACTTTTGAATTTGCTTCATCCATTTCACTCACCTTACCATCATGGTCTTTGAATGGACCATCCGTTATCTTTATAATATCGCCCACTTCCAAATCAATCAGATATTTTGGTTCTTCTGGCTTCATCTTTCCCAATAATTCATCTACTTCAGCATCTCCAAGTGGTGATGGCATTGTTGAGTCTGCTCCAATAAAGCCGGTAACATGAGGGGTGTTTCGGACGACATACCATGAATCTTCTGCCAATATCATTTCTACCATAACATAGCCGGGGTATATTTTTTCCTCAATGGTATGTTTTTTACCACCCTTTATTTTGATTTTCTTTTCTTTTGGAACTATTACATTGAAAATTTTGTCGCCCATATCCAAAGATTCTACTCTTTGTTTCAAGTATCTTGCGACGGCATCTTCATAGCCGGAATAGGTGTGAATTGCATACCAGTATTTACCTGCTGGCAATTCTTTTTTTTCATCATTTTTATTATTTTTTTCTTCCATATTTTTTTGTTTTTATTATGAAATAAGATATTTGTTTTTTTCCTGTCATTCCCGTCCGCCAAAGTCCGCCAAAGGCGGACAGGTTGCCGGAGAAAGTTTTTATTATATTAAAACACAAATTCTACTAATGCGAAGTTGAATATAAAGTCAAACAATCCTAAGAATAGGGCTAATGCTAATGAGAAAACAATCACGATAATTGTGTAATTTGTTACTTCCTTTTTTGTGAGCCAATTTACATGCTTGAATTCAACTCTCACTTCTTTTAAAAAAGAACTTAATTTCGCAATTTTCATAGTTTATTTGATTATATATTTATTTATTCAAAAATCAATATCCCAATAATACCACAATTTTAATTTTAATCAATATTCGTGTCTCCCGCATCACTATTGACATCTGTAAAGATGTGTGATATGATGTATTTGGATTTCGGATGGTAAATTCACCCTGAATTAAAAAAAGAAAATATAATAAAAATAATTTTAGGAGGTATTATGATGGCAAGCAAAAAAACATTAAAACAATTAACGGGCAAAAAGTATTTTGAAAAAGTCAAGGAGAAAATGATAGGGAATGGGTTTGAATTTATTGCCATGGTTCAAATAAGTACTGAAGAAGGGAAAGATTATTATATTCCGGTTACAATTGGTAGAATTACATCATTATTTTTTCGTCTAAAAGAAAAAAGTCTAATTGTCAAAATGACTTTATGCGAAGACGATTATTATGTTAGCGAGGAGGTGCGAGTAAATTGGTATATAAATCTTTATATTCAGCACAAGGAAGATGAGGCGCCAGGGAGGATGACGGATAAGGATGATTCTGCAGATTATTTATCTAGATATGACCTCAAAGATTTTAAATGTTTCCCTGAAGATTATTCTGAGCTTCTTGGGCATTGCCCTCATATTATCCATGGGTTTGAGCAGAGGGTAATAAGCAATAAGCGGATGAGAGTCGGTGTTTTAATCAAAAATATTCTCGGTTGGATTTCTGAAATTAATCCATTTTTAGGGAAAAATTTTAAGGAACTATGGGTAGTTAATTTTCCTCCCGCTGTCGCCTTTCCCGGCTCCGATGAGATTTTTTGGGAGAGGTTTGGCCTTGACAAAGTTAAGAGGTTGGTAAAAAAACAATAAAAGAGCGGATGATCGTCTATTGATTAAGACCTCCAATTGCAGAAAGTGATTGCGCAGGTCTTTTTTTATTTTCAAAAAATAATGTAAATGAATTTAATAATCTTTGACTTTTTGATATAAAAAAATAGAATATAGATATATAGAATATTTAATCATGAATCCTCCCCCGCCTACGGCGGGGGAGGATAGGCACGACAAAAATATAAATATAAATATAAAAAATATGAAAAAAGAAAAAGAATATACTATTGAGGTAGGTGGGCGACAGTTAAAGGCAACTTTTTCTGATTTAGCACCTCAAACAAATGGCTCCGTATTAGTTCAATATGGAGAAACCACCGTTTTAGCAACTGCAACAATGGGAGAGGAAAGAGAAGGGCTTGATTATTTCCCTCTCACAGTTGAATACTCTGAGAAATTTTATGCCGTTGGAAAAATATTAGGCAGTAGATTTATTAGAAGAGAAAATCGTCCAACTGATAATGCCATTCTCACAGGGCGATTGATAGACCGAACTCTTCGTCCTCTGTTTGATGACAGATTAAGAAGTGAGGTTCAAATAGTCCTCTCTGTCTTATCAATTGATGATGCTAATGATCCAGATTTTGTGGCACTAACGGCCGCTTCATTAGCGTTGGCAACATCAGACATCCCTTGGGGTGGTCCTATTTCAGGATTAAGAATTGGGAAAGATGAGAATAATCAGTTGAAAGTGAATTCTACTTATGAAGAGAGAGAAAAAAATAATTTTGATGTTTTTGCCAGTGTGATTGATAAAAGAATAAATATGATAGAGGTTGGAACGGATGAGGCAATTGAAAAAGAAATAGTGGAATCAATGGAAATGGCGATAAATGAAGCGGAAAAAATAAATGAATGGCAAAGAAAAATCGTTTCCGAAATAGGAATAGATAAAAAAGAAATTAATATAGTTGAGAATGTAGGATTTAAAAACGAAGTGATTAATTTTTTGAAAGAAAAGGGATTAGAAAAAGCAATATATGCTGGGCAAAAACAAAAAATGAAAGACGACTTAAGGGATGTAGAATTTGAATTGAAGGAGTGGCTCGTTGGACAAGAAAAAAGTGATTTGATAAAGGATGCAATGAATATTATGGAAGAAGAAATTGGGAAAATTGTTTCAAAAAATATATTGGAATCTGAGAAAAGACCTGATGGAAGAAAATTGGATGAGATAAGGGAGATATATTGCGAGGTAGATGTTTTGCCAAAGAGGGTTCATGGGTCAGGATTATTTATGAGAGGACTCACTCATGCCTTATCAAACATCACCCTTGCTTCGCCGGGGAGGGGATTGACTATTGAAAATATTGAATTTTCCGGAGAGAAAAACTTTATTCATCATTACAACTTTCCTCCATTTTCAGTTGGAGAAGCAAGGCCAATGAGGGGTCCCGGCAGAAGAGAGATTGGACATGGAGCATTGGCAGAGAAAGCGCTTTTGCCAATCATTCCTAATAAGAGCGAATTTCCTTATACAATTCGGGTTGTTTCCGAAATTTTATCATCAAATGGTTCGTCATCAATGGCATCCGCTTGCGGTTCTGTTTTGGCTCTTATGGATGCTGGTGTGCCTATTAAAAAGCCAGTCGCTGGAATTGCGATGGGGTTGATATTGGGAAAAAATGATGAATATAAGGTTCTCACTGATATTCAAGGACCAGAAGATCACTATGGCGATATGGATTTGAAGATTGCTGGGACGAGAGATGGAATAACTGCTTGTCAATTAGATGTTAAGATAAAGGGCATTACATTGGAAATGATTGAGAAGACATTAGAGCAAGCGAAAAATGCTAGATTAAAAATTATTGAAAAAATAGAAGAGACGATAAAGGAGCCAAGAAAGGAATTATCTCCTTTTGCTCCAAAAATATCTTCTACAAAAATTGATCCTGATAAGATTGGGATGGTGATTGGTTCGGGTGGAAAAACAATCAAGGATATTATGGAAAAAACAAAAACAGAAATTGATATTGATGATGATGGCTCAATCTTTGTTACCGGGTTAGAAAGTGAGGGAGTTGATAGGGCAATTAAAATGATTGAGGATATGACGAAGGAATATAAGGTGGGTGATATTGTTGAAGGGGAAGTTGTGAAGATAATGGACTTCGGGGCATTTGTTCAATTGGACCCATATCAAGATGGGATGGTTCATATTTCTGAGATATCTCATAGTCGGACGGAAAAAGTTGAGGATGCATTGAAGGTTGGGCAGAAAGTGAAGGTAAAAGTTATTCGTGTTGAAGATGGCAGATTGTCTCTTTCAATGAAGGCGATGATAGAGAATAATGGTTCTGCTGAAGTTGTTGATTTAAAGAGGAGGAATAAGAGAAGTGATAGAAAATTCAAGAATTTTTAGTTTAAGTTTTTAGATAGATTAATTTTGATTTATCACTTTGATTTAGAATCGTTTAGAATAAAACAACCCCCCCCCGCCCAGTTCCCTGCAAGTCAGGGGCTAGGCGGGGGAGGTTTGCTTTTATGATGCTTTTTTGTTTTCCATTTAATTTGATGCAAGAGATAAAAAGGTAAAGTTGTAATTTGAGGGAGGCATGCATAGGCATTATATTTTTTTGAAATAAAAAGTTGATGAGAAATTTATGGAAAATTGATAAAATCTTTATGAGGGTTTGGTATAATTAAATAAAGGGCTAAAAGCAAAAAAATCAAATAATACTACCCCCCCCGCCTTCGGCGGGGGGGGGGTAGAGGGGCTGAAATAGTAATAAAGGGCTAAAAGCAAAAGATAATAGAGGAGATTAAAAAATAATCTATCCCGCAGTTTTAATTAGAAAAAATATGGATCTACAAGATTACAGATGCAAATATTGCAACAAACTTTTTTTCAAGGGCAATTTAAAAAATGGTCTTATTGAAATAAAGTGTCGCAATTGCAAGCAATTTAATATGTTTGAATTCCACGAGCAGACATTCAGAAACCTCTCAGACCAAAAAGGATCTTACGATTATGGTTCGGGAATGAGTAAGGGAGATGATGCAAGTGAATTAGAATCTGGAGGCGACAATAAGACTTGAGGGTCTTCTACTGAGAATAAATTTAAGCAGTCAAATGCTTGAACTTGATTTTTTTTTCAAAAGTGCCAATATATGACTAATTATTGGATTTGGCTTTTTGAGGGATATAATCTCAAATTTAATGTCGATATTCATAAATAATTTTCCTATACAGGAAATTATTTAATTTTTTACTTTAAATTAAGAAATATTGAGTTATTACTATTACCCCTTCTTATATTTAAAGTTATTTATTAATATGAAAAAATATCAAATAAAGGAAAATGTTTTAGTTGTTGATAAATCAGATAAAGATTATTCTTTGTCTATGAAGGATATTGAGACAAGCGATAGACCAAGGGAAAGGCTCATCAAGGGCGGTCCGGAGGGCTTATGCTCTCAGGAACTTTTGGCTATTATTTTGGGTGTTGGGACAAAAAAGGAAGATGTCTTAGCTATGTCATCACGAATATTAAAGGAATATGGCGAGAAAAATATTTGTAATGAGAAAAATCCAAAAACATTAGAAAAGGAATTGAATATTTCTGAATCAAAGGCTTGTCAAATAGTTGCCACTTTTGAATTGGGAAGAAGATTTTTTCAAAAGAAAAATGGCAGGCAAACAATCATTAGGAATGCTAAGCAAGTTTATAATTATTTAAGTGATATGAGAGAAATGCCCAAGGAACAATTAAGAGGGCTCTATCTTAATAGTCGTTATCAATTAGTTCATGATGAGGTGATATCTGTCGGAACCCTCACAACTAATATCGTTCACCCAAGAGAAGTTTTTAGACCTGCTTTTGAGTATTCTGCAGTTGCTGTGATTATTGCCCATAATCATCCATCGGGCAATTCCAAGCCAACATCAGAAGATATTGGAATCACCGCTCAGTTGGTTCAAGCAGGAAAGATTTTAGGGATTGATTTATTAGACCATATTGTTGTTTCAGCAAAGGGATTTTCAAGTGTGCCAGTTGATTATTTCCACGGAGGAATTTCAAGAGATGGAATTGGTAGCACCAGCCTCCCAAAATCCCTTTCTTCTCTATATAGAAGAGAAAGCAGTATATCAAATTAGTCGGCGATATTAAATTTGTAATTAAAACAAAAAACTTATTAAAATATGATTATTCAAATGTCAAAATTCAATACTGTTCTTAATGGCCGACCTGCGGGCAGGGAGGATTTTTTACGAATCGCTCAAATTGTTAATGGATCTGCCGAGAAAGACAATGTGATTTTAGACTTTTCAGGAGTGGAAGTATTGACCCCTTCTTATGCTGATGAGTTATTACAAGGACTAAGGGGGAAATATGGCAGTGAGAAAGTTGATATTTCTAATGTTTCTGATATCGCCAATGAAGTAATAATGGCTGTTTCAGAATAAAGATAATATATATGAAAAATCAAAATTGTATAATTATTCATGGATGCCCATCAAATAAAGAAAGAGCATTAAATCCTGAAACAAGAACTTACGATAAGCACTGGATTCCTTGGATTAAAAAAGAACTTACTGAAAAAGAAATAAAGGCAGAAACTCCTCTTATGCCAGATCCATGGGAGCCAAATTATGATAAGTTCAAAAATGAATTTGAGAAATACGAGGTTAATGAAAATACGATTTTAATTGGTCATAGTTGTGGATGCTCTTTTTTAGTTCGTTGGCTTGGAGAAACAAAAAGAAAAATAAATAAATTAATTCTTGTTGCTCCTTGGAAAATAGCAAGTGGGGATAATGAGATAAAAAGAAAATTTTATAATTTTCAAATTGATGAAACAATCAAGGAAAGGGTGGAAAAAATAATAATGTTTACTTCTGATGATGAGGGAGAGGGAGGCAAAGAGAGTATAAAAATTTTTCATCAATTTTTAGATGGAGAAATAATTGAACTTGAAAATCATGGGCATTATACGGAGGGGGATATGGGAACAAATAAATTCCCTGAATTATTAGAAGTTATTTTAAGATAATATTAAAGATATGAAATTATTGGGGATTGATTATGGAAAAAGGAAAATTGGGTTGGCGATGGCTGATAGTGATTCAAAAATATCTGCTCCTTATGATGTGCTAAAATATAAAAAAGAAGAACTTGTCTTAAATAAAATCAAGGATATTTGTCAGAACGAGAAAATAGAGAAAATAATTATTGGACTTCCTCTTTCTAATGAGGGCGAGCCAACTGAATCATCTCTGTCAGCTGAGGTTTTTGGAAAAAAATTAGGTGAGAAAATAGATTTGCCAATTGAATTTATAAGCGAGGCATTTTCTTCTTCTCAGGCGAGAATGGACCGCCAATCATTGATTGATAGTTTGGGAGGAGATAATATAAAAGGGGTGGGGGAGTATTTAGATAGCCACTCCGCCGCCATTATATTAGATAATTATTTATCAGATAAGTTTTAAGAATATTGATATTTGGCAATTGATGTCGCTTTCGGGCGACATCCTTTTTTATATAATGATAAGTTGTGGTATAATGTGGCACAATAAGGTGCAGTAAGCAAAAAAACACCCCGTCCAGCCAAAGGCTGACCACCCCTCTATTAGAGGGGAATAATATAAGACCTGCCTTCGTTAAAACTTCGGCGGGCGAAGTAATAAATATGCCGAAATTTATAATACATGGAGGAAAAAAATTAAAAGGAGAAATATCAGTTAATAGCTCAAAAAATGCAGCCGTTGCCGTTTTGATTGGCTCACTAATAAATCAAGGACAAACCACTTTAAAAAATGTCCCTCAAATAGAGGAAATATATAGATTATTAGAAGTAATAGAAAGCATAGGAGTGAAAATACAGAAAAAGGGGCGGGATATTATTATAAATCCGCCAAAGAAATTAAGAATGGAGGATATAGATAAGGTAGCAGCAAAAAAAACAAGGGCGATTATCTTAACTATTGGAGCAGTAGCAGGGAGATTAAAAAAGTTTTCTATTCCACAGGCAGGCGGATGTCGAATGGGAAGTCGAACAGTTAAGCCCCATCTTTTTGCATTAGAAAATTTTGGAATAAAAATAAAAACAAAAAAAGATGAATATTTAATAGAGAGAGAAAAATTAAATCCATCCGAGTTTGTCCTTTATGAGACAGGCGACACCGTAACAGAAAATGCCTTGATGATGGCGGCTCAAATTTCTAAAAAATCAGTCATAAAAATGGCAAGTGCAAATTATCAAGTTCAAGACTTGTGCTTTTTCTTAGAAAAATTAGGAGTAAAAATTAAAGGAATTGGAACGACAACTATTGAAATAATCGGCAAGGAAAATATCAAAAAAAATATAGAATATGAAATAAGTGAAGATCCTATTGAAGCGATGTTTTTTTTGGCGACTTCTATTGTCACAAATTCATCAATAAAAATAAAGAGGGCCCCAATTGAATTTTTAGAATTGGAATTATTAAAATTAAAGAAGATGGGATTTCAATATGAAATAAGTAAAAAATATAAGTCAAAAAATAAAAGAACTGATTTAGTTGATATTTTTACTCGTCCCTCTAAGGGAAAATTAGTTGCTTTGGAAGACAAGATTCATGCACTTCCTTTTCCGGGATTAAATCAAGACAATCTTCCATTTTTTGTCCCAATCGCAACTCAAGCAAAGGGGCGAACTCTTATTCATGATTGGGCATGGGAGAAAAGAGCTATATATTTTTCTGAATTAAATCGTCTCGGGGCAGACATTACCTTAATGGATCCTCATAGAGTTATTATTGAAGGTCCAACGAAATTGAGGGCAGGAGAGATTATTTGCCCACCCGCCCTTCGTCCTTCTGCAATCATTTTAGTTGCAATGATAGGGGCAGAAGGCAAATCAGTCCTCAGGGATGTTTATTCAATTCATAGGGGGTATGAGAAATTAGAAAAAAGACTTCAGAAAATAGGAGTTGATATCCAACTTGTAGATGATGATGGCAGTGATAAGTGATGATTTTATGTTTTTAAAAAATCGAAATAAAGCAAGGCAATGATTTGTATTTGATAATTAGATGAGTAAAATAAGAATAAGAGGAGGTAATTATGAGACAAGCATCACTTATAATTTTAAAAAGGGGAAATAAAATTCTTTTAGCAATGAAAAAAAGAGGATTTGGTAAAGGCAGATGGAATGGTGTTGGCGGAAAACCTGATAAAGAAAAAGGAGAGTCGGTTTTAGATTCGGCATATAGAGAGACAGAAGAAGAGATAGGAGTGAGGATAAAAAATCCTAAAAAACTTGCTATTATGGATTTCTTTTTTCCAGAAGTTCCAAAAGAAAAAGAATTTGACCAGCAAGTTCACCTTTTTATAGTTGATGAATGGGAGGGCGAGCCAGTGGAAACAGAGGAAATGAGACCTCAATGGTTTGATATTAAAAATATTCCTTATGATAAGATGTGGGAGGATGATAAGTTTTGGCTTCCATTGGTTTTGCAAAATAAGAAACTGAAATGTAGATTTTGTTTCGATAAGAACGATGAGATAATTGATAAATTTATTGAGGAAGTGGATGAGTTGGATTAATAAGCGGGGGTAGTGGCTCCTGCTTTTTTATTTGAAGGCGGGGCGAAGAAAAAATAAATATGTTATAATCTATTTGTTAAAATATATAAATATTTAGAGGACAAGATCCCCATTTCTTGGTTTTAATCTTTGAAATATAAATAATTTATGCCATACATATTTTTAGATGAAAGTGGAGATTTAGGATTTGATTTTTCAAAAAAGAAAACATCAAGATATTTTTTAATAACCTGCCTTTTTGTTTCCAAGAAAAGGCCAATAGAAAAAGTAGTTTCTAATACTCACAAAGGATTAAAGAAAATCCATAAAAAGAGAGGTGGGGTTTTACATTGTTTTAAGGAAAAACCAATAACTAAAGAAAGGTTATTAAAGCAATTAAATAACAAGGATTGTTCGGTAATGACGATTTATTTAAATAAAGAAAAGGTTTTCACTCATCTTCAAAATGAAAAAGATATTCTTTATAATTTTGTTGTCAATATATTGCTTGATAGGATTTATTCTAAAAAACTAATAAACACAAATGAAAAAATAAATTTGATAGCATCAAGAAAAGATACTAATAAATTTTTGAATCAGAATTTTAAAAACTATTTATCTAATCAAATAGCAAATAATCATAAGGTGGATATTAGTATAGAAATAAAGACACCTTATCAAGAGAAATCTTTGCAAGCGGTTGATTTTGTAAGTTGGGCAATTTTCAAAAAATATGAGCATAATGATGAGGGATATTACAATCTAATAAAAGAAAAAATAGCCGAAGAAAATCCGCTATTTCCATAAGAAAAAAGATAAAACCCTATATGCTATTTACGAGTAACCATTCCGGAGACCCACATATAAGGAAATTACTCATCATCTTTATAATATATCATCAAGCGGTCGGTTGTCAAATGTTGTCTGTGGATAGCGATAAATTATTTAATAAAAAAACAATAATATGAAAAGTAAAACAGCACAACCTTGGGATGATATAACCAAAAATCCATCAGAGGCATTCAAAGAGTTCTTTGAGGCGGAGGATAAATTTTTGATTGAAAGAATGAATAAGGATACTATTTTTCTTGATATTGGTTGCGGAATGGGAAGAACTTTGAGGGTGGTGGCTCCCTTGGTAAAAAAGGCTTTTGGAATAGATAATGATCAAGTGGCAGTAGATTCTTCAAGAAAAAATTTAAAAAAATTTAATAATGTGGAAGTAATCTTTGAAGATGCTGAAAAAATGACTTTTGAGGATAATTATTTTGATATTGTTTTTACTAATTCATTAGGGAACTTTGGAGAAACAAAAGATAGTATTCTTTCAGAAATAAAAAGAATTATAAAAGATGATGGATTGTTGGTTATAAGCATTTATAACGAAAATGCATTAGAAGAAAGAGTGAGAATGTATGATCAAGTTGTCAAATTTACTATTAAAGATAGAGAAAGGGGGACTGTTCTAGTAGAGGATTTAGGGGTCATATCAGAACAATTTTCTAAAAATGAAATAGAAAAAATTCTAAATGATAATGGATTTAAAATAAGCGACATTAAAAAGGGGCAGATTTTTACATTATTGAAGCCAAGAAAATTTAAATAATTTTAATCAAAAGACAATGAGTTATCCCGAGCATAAGGACTTAATCAAGAATTTTAAGGGGGTTTGGAAAGATGTTGATGAGGATATTGATAAGTTTTTGGCAAAATCTTTATTTGACTAAAATTTGACAATTGTGATTTTATTTGTCATTATAGAGATAGTTGGTTTTTGTAAAAAAATATGAATAAAGGAGAAATAAGATGAACTTTAGACAATTTATGAAGATTATTGATGTTATGGGATGTATTGAGAAGTTAGAAGATGCAGAACTTCGGAAAGAATGCAGGGGGTTTGTTGAAGAATTAAGGGAGGCATCATCCATAGAAAGGATAAGAGGGGTGCTATCAGAGTATGGATGGATTGACCCCAATACAAGGGATGAGGCGAGTTATTTTGAAGTGATAGGGGGAAAAAATAGCCTCACTGAAATTGAATATTATGGAGATGTTTCTCTTGATGAAGTTGAGGCTTTGTGGCAAATAGCAAAGGAAACTGGATATCCTGTAAAATTTTCAATTTTTAGAAATGAAATTACAATGAGACCGGAAGATGACATTGATTGGATAAAGAGCAAAGTAGCCGCAAAGATTAAAAAAAGACATTAGAATGAAACAAAATAATTTTTTTGTGGGTGGCTAATAGGCACAGAGACCTATTAGCCACCCATCTTTTTTTTATTTTATTTAAAAAGATAGCGGTAAAGATAGCGGTCTTGAAAAGCATTCTACAATTTAAGGTTTTTGATTTTTTAAAATTGGGGTATAATAAGAAATATGGATTGGAAAAAAATAATAAAATATTTAACTCCGAAAGAAATAATTTCTGGGATATCAATAAGCGATAACGATGTAAAAATAGTTCTTTTTGATAACAACGATAAAGACAAGAAAGTAAAAATAAAGTTAGAAGCAGAATTGGAGGATGGAATTATTGAGGATGGATTATTAAAAAAACCCGATGAATTGAGAGAAGTATTAGTATCATTGAGAAATTCCCCTGAATTATCAAAATTTAAACAAATGAATGCCGTTTTATCACTGGCAAGCGGTTCAGTTTATCACAAAACATTTAGTTTGCCAGCAGTATCCTCTCAAGATTTTTCTACAGCCGTAGAATTAAATATAAAAATGATATCTCCTATAAAATTTGAGGAGTCATACTTTGATTGGGAACTACTTCAAGCAGATAAGGAAAATGGATTAGATTATAAAATTTCTGCTGTGTTTGCTAAAAAAGAAGTAGTTGATCCATTTTTAAGAGTATTAAAAGAAAGTGGATTTTTCCCACTGGTTGTTGAGTTCAGTGCAATGAGTGTTTGGCGACTATTCAATGACGGAGGATTGATTCCTGATAAGAATGGAGATAGTTGCCTAATCGTATTAATCACATCAGAGGGAATTGATTTTAGTGCAATGAATAAGAATGGGCTTCAATTCAATTATTTTCAAGAATGGAAAAAGGCGGTTAGGGCATCAATTGGAGAAGGCATATCAGAAGGAGAATTGAGCCGAGAGCAATTTTTTAAAGTCTTAAATGAAGAAGCAAGAAAAGTTTTTAGTTTTTTCGTCAATCGTTTTTCAGGAAAATTGTCCTGCTTTTATCTATTTTCTCCTGCTTATGGCGAGGCATTGGAGCAGGTAGTAGCCAAGCAATTTAATTTACCAGTATCAAAAAAGCCAATAAGTTTTGATTTTAGCCCCGGATTTTTTGCTGCTTCTGGAGCCGCCATAAGAGGGGCAATCAATAGAGTGGATGATGTTTCAATTAGTTTGATGGAGGTGGGAACAGAGGAGGAATATCGCAGAAGAAGATATTTGAGTTTTTTCTCATTTTGGAACAAGATGGTTATTTTGATTTTTTCTCTAATGATGGCTGCTTCTTTTGGAATTTGGCTATTTTTCAATGTTTCAGAAAATAATTTTAGAAATGATTTAAATAATTTAAATTTAAGAATTGATAATGAGCAATTTCAAGAATTAAAAAATGTAGCCCAAGAATCTAATAAATTGATTAGCGGGGCAGTTTCAGTGAGTGATAGGACAAGAGATTGGACTGGGTTTTTTAAGTTTTGGCAGGAGCAGGCAAGTGAGATTGGAATAAATAAGTTGAGTATTTCTTCGGCTGATTCGGTTATTCAATTCAGAGGTTGGACAAATACTGAGCAGAGAATGATTGATTTCAAGAATAATATTAATAAGAGTGAGTTTTTCTCCGAAGCAGAAGTGCCAATTCAATCAATAATCAAGCAGGCAAATGGTGTAGAATTTACCCTAAGCTTCAAGATAGATAGTCTGCCGTAGTTTTTCCTTAGGGGCTATTTTGTATTTGTTATCTTTTATATAATGAGAGCGATTAAAAAATTGGGACAAAACTTCTTGACAGATAAAAGAGTGATATCAAAAATTATCTCTTCTTTGGATATTCAAAAAGGAGACACTATATTAGAGATTGGACCCGGAAAGGGTATTATAACAAAAGAGATATTAAAGAAGACGGATGACTTAATTATTGTTGAAAAAGATTCTCGCCTAATCAATGATTTAAAAAAATTATCGCCAAGTAAAAAATTTAAAGTGATAGAAGGGGATATAAGAGATATATTAGAAAGTATCACGAAAAATATAAAGAATTATAAAATAATAGGCAATATTCCATATTATCTTACAGGATATATTTTTAGATTGATTCAAAAATTAAAAAATCCGCCAAAATCAATCGTCTTTGTAGTGCAAAAAGAAGTTGCCTCAAGGATTTCTGTGGGCAATAAAGAAAACAAAAATCAATTAGCAATGATTATTTCTCTTTGGGCAAAGCCAAAGATTGTCTCTAAAATTCGCAGGGATTCTTTTTCTCCAAAACCAAAAGTTGATTCTGCTATATTAAGATTAGAAGTAATCCCAAAAAAAAAGAGAGAAAAGAATGAGGATGAGATTATTGATTTAATCAAGTTGGGATTTCGTCATCCGAGGAAGACTATTTTTAATAATTTGAGAAGCGAATATGATAATGATTTTTTAGAAAAAGTTTTTGAGGATATTAGTTGGAATAAGAAAGTCCGTGCTGAAGATTTAAGAAGAGAAGACTGGCTCGTCTTAAGCAATGCCCTTTATTAATAAGGGGGGGTGTCCGCCCGCCAGAGGCGGATGTGCCACCTCTAGTGGGGAAATATAGTCAATAAAATATCAGACTATTTCTTTGAAAAACTTAAAACCTTATTTAAATCGCCATCAAGTATTTTTTCTAATCCATGAAATTTTTTGTTGATACGATGGTCAGTAAGTCTATCTTGCTGAAAATTATATGTCTTTATTTTCTCAGACCTCTCACCCGTCCCAATTTGAGCCCTCCTTTCTTCAGAAATTTTCCCTTGACTAGAATTCCAATTTGCAGAATAAATTTTGGCTTTTAAAATTTCCATTGCTTTTTCTCTATTATTTAATTGCGATCGTTCGCTTTGACAAGAAACAACAATACCACTTGGCTTGTGGGCAATTCTCACAGCAGTCTCTACCTTATTAACATTTTGCCCACCAGCACCAGATGAGCGAAAAAAACTTATTTCCAAATCACTTGGATTTATTTCAATTTTGATATCTTTTGGTTTTTCTAATACAGCAACTGATGCCGTTGAGGTATGAACTCTTCCTGCTTTTTCTGTCTTTGGCACTCTTTGGACTCTATGGACTCCCGCTTCATTTTTTAAGATGCCTGCCCCTATTCCAACTATTTCAATAGATGCTTCTTTGATTCCTCCGACATCCGTTTCGCTTATTGATAAGATGGTCGTTTTCCATTCCTTTGTTTGGGCAAATCTTTGATACATTCTTAATAAGTCGCCAGCAAAAAGAGAGGCTTCGTTTCCGCCAGCCCCGGACCTTATTTCCATAATCACTTGATTTTTTTCCATATTTTTACTTATCAGACTCTTTGGACAACTTATCTTTGTCGCCAGTTTTCTTATCTTTTTTATCCTCTTTTGTTTCTTTCTTTTCTACTTTTTTTGTCTTTTTTACCACCTCTTCATTATTCTTTTGCTTTACCGCTATTCTCTTCTTAGAAGAAGTGGTTTTCTTCAATGCTTCTTGCTTGGCTACTTTCTTTTTGAATTTCTCAACTCTTCCAGCAGTGTCAATTATTTTTTCTTGACCGGTATAGAATGGGTGACATGCTGAGCATATTTCTACTTCAATTTTCTCTAAAGTAGCACCAACCTCAAAGGAGTTGCCACAAGCACATTTTACCTTAGCATTATTATAATATTTTGGATGAATATCTTTTTTCATATATTGATATATTATATTATATCTATCAAAAATCAAGAGGAAGGGCCTTAAATATGTCTGTACTTTCTTAAAATCTTAAAATCATCAATCATTGTATTCAGATTTTTCCTATTATAAAGGGCGACGGCGGGATGATATAGAGGAATTATTTTAATTGTTCCATATTCTGCTTCTCCCTCAAAAATCTTTCCATGAACTTCACTGATGGGGGAGGATGATTCAACCCAAAATTTATCCAAAATATACTTCATTGAGTATCTTCCTAATGTGGCAATAATTTTTGGTTGGATAATATTTATTTGCCTATCTAAAAAAGGAGAGTATATGGAAATCTCCTCTGAATTGGGGTCGCGATTTGATGGTGGTCGGTCCTTTACGATATTTGTAATATATACATCCTTTCTGTCCATAGAAATTCCTTTTAATAGTTCGTCCAGTATTTTTCCAGATTGCCCACAAAAAGGTCTTCCTGTTTTTGCCTCATTTTTCCCCGGCGCTTCGCCAATAAGCATTATTTCAGCAAAGTGATTGCCTTCTCCAATCACTGGAAATGATTTGCTATTAATTCTCTCCTCATAAAGAGGCGACTCTTTCAAATCAAGAATTTCATCCTTTATTTTTTTCAATAATTCATCCCTATTTTTATCCATGATTATAAATTATGATTATTTATTATTGCTCATACCCCCCGCCGAAGGCGGGGGTATTGTATCATCCTAAACTTTAAACATCTATCTACCTACACTAAAAATTATGATTTTCAATGATTATTATCTCAAGGGGGAGGGTGGGGATGGGGGAATTCTTAATCATTTCTTTTGCCTTAATAAATAAATCCAACAACTTTTTCAAATGAGAAACCTCAAATTTATTAGAAATTTCCTTGATTTTCTCTAATTGATTATCAGATAATTCTTTAGCAAAAATTTCCTCTGTCTCCGGCGAGATTTTTAATAAAATAATTTGTCTAATAATATTTAATATTTGAACCGATAAAACCATCATATCCACTCCCATATTTTGAAATTGACCCACCTTATCAATTGCTTTTTTTGTTTCTTTTTCAGACAAGAGAGAGCAAAATTCCATAATTGATTCAAAATTAACTCTTCCTAAAATTTGCTCTAAAATTTCACTCGTTATCTCTTTATGCCCGAGAGAAATTAATTGATCTAAATTTGATTCCGCATCTCTTAAGCTACCCTCAGCCAAAATGGCTATTTCTCTTGCCACATCAGAACCCATTTTGACTTTTTCCAACTCAGCGATTTTCATCAATCTGTCAGTGATATCATCAGCAGAAATTCTCTTAAAATCAAATCTTTGAGTTCGGGAAATTATTGTTTCAGGCAGTTTTTGTGGCTCAGTTGTTGCTAATATAAAAATGGCATGAGCGGGTGGCTCCTCCAATGTTTTTAAAAGAGCATTAAATGCCTCTTTCGTGAGCATATGAACTTCGTCAATTATAAATATTTTATATTTCCCCTTGACTGGTGAAAACTTTATTCCTTCTTTCAAATCCCTTATTTCGTCTATACCCCTATTGGATGCTCCGTCTATTTCTACTAAATCAAGGAATTGATTATTTTGTATCTCGCGACAATTTTGACATTCTCCACATGGCTCACTTAAATCTTTTGAGTCTAAGCAATTGATTGCTTTTGATAATAGTCGGGCGATAGTTGTTTTGCCTGTCCCTCTTTGCCCAACCAAAAGATAGGCATGGGATATCCTGCCTAATTTTAATGAGTTTTGAATAATTTGTATGATTGGCTTTTGACCAACTACATCATCAAATTTTTGAGGACGATATTTTCTATATATTGCTAATGACATGTTTGTTTATAATAAATAGTGTTGAAATAATATCATCATCACACCCCCCCCGCCCGCCAGAGGCGGATGTGCCACCTTCGGCGGGGGGTGTGATGCATTCTCATTATTCATCAAAATATATGATATAATCACACCAATATAATAGCAGAAAAATCATCATTTTGGAAATAAAACCTGAAATCAATGAGGAAAGATTCAGGGGTAATGACATTAGACTATACTCTTAAAAAAATAGCCCAACCCTTGATGACAGAATAAAAGAAAAAACAATCCATTACTGTTTTAAATTCGGATTTTTGACGAAAAGGTAGAAGGCTAGGATTAGGAATAGAATTTGATTTATGGTTCCGGTTAAGAAATTGAATGGTGAGTCGGCATGAGGGAATAAATGAAATTCATAAAATCTTTCTGATAATGAAGCGAGAAAATCTCCTATTGTTGGCAAAGAAGAAATCTGAGGGAGAAATAGAAGGTAGGCAAAATTAAGGAAATCTGGCAGGGTAGATAATAGAGAGGAAATCAAAATGATTATCTTATTTTTCTTAGGCTCATTTCTCATCAACCAAAAAACTGCTAATAATCCAATAGAAATATCTGCAATCAATAGTATTATCCAATATCTTCCTGAACTATATTCGCTATGAGGAATTGCATCAAGTAGAAAGTGAGAAAAAAAAGATAATATCCATGCCGCGATTGGCGATGGTATTTTTTTCCCAATCATCGCCCCAGTTATTAAGTGAATCGTCGCTATCATATAGAGGTATTATATCAGAATTATTAGTTGCTACTTGACATTATATTTGATATATGATATGATTTGTTAAGATTTATAAGAATTAATTTAAATCTAAAATAACATTAAAAATTAAAAAAAGGGAGGTGTTAAAATGAAAGACAAGCAAATAATTGATATCCACCACCATATTCATCAAACAAATTGGAACTCGTCAAAAATTGATGGCAGTGATTATATTGTCAGGCATTGTGGAGTTAATCATGATGGGCGAGATGTTTTAAGCAATATGAATATTGCTGGGATTAGTCATTCGGTGATATTTCCAATTCCCGCATCCGGACATGTTAATATTAATAAAGCAAATGAGGGTGTTATCTCTCTTGCTAAAAACAACCCAAATCTAATACCATTTACGATAATAGACGATAAACCGAAATATTGGATAGGAGCAGGAGCAAGGGGTTTTAAAGAGCATGACTATTTACAAAAAGTATATCGGGGGAAAGACGGAAAACCATGTTTTTATCAAGGATTTAAGAAGTCTTATGAGGTTTTAGAAAAATATGGCTTGCCGTTAATTCTTCATGGTGGAGAAAATAGGGTTGATAGAATTAAAAAAGACATCATGAAGGACACACCAAATTTGTTAATAATCTTAGCTCACTTAGGTGCCGACTTTCCAGAGAACAATAATTTCAAACCAAGGTTGGGTCAAGTAAAAGAAACTCTCACTGCCCTGAAAGAATATTCAACAATATTTTTTGACATATCAGCAATAGAGGATATGGAAATATTGAAAATGGCAATTGATATTGTTGGTTCAAGGTTGATTTGGGGATCAGATGCCCCATTCATTAAAAATCCATTTTGTTTTAATAAATATAAGGAATTGGATTTGTCCGAAGAAGATTGGGAAAATATTTTTTTCAGAAATGCAGCGAAGATATTGGGAGCATGAAAAAATAAAAGTGGTCGGGCAATTCAGTCGCCCGCCCCTTTTTTATTTCAAGAATATTTTATTTCTATAGAATGGCTTTAAACCCTCTTATTATTAAAAAAATAATTTAATAATACCCCCGCCCCGAAGGGGCGGGGGTATGTGTGATGATTATTTAATCTTTAATCTTACACTGTTTTTTGGTATTTTTCCTTCAAATACTTGCCCATAATCCAATTTGGCAAATGCCCTCATACTTCTTAAATTATTTCTATCTATTGTTGCATACAATTCATTTAAATTCCACTCAGTGATTATCAAATCAATTATCTTTCTTAAATAATCCCTCCCTCTAAATTCCTCTTTTATTATGATTTGAAAAAATTTATCTTTTATAATTCCAACTAGACCAATATTTTTACAACATTCTTTTATGATTATAATCGCCCATCTTCCCTCTTCAACTACTATTTTATCAATATCTTCAATATCAAGATTTTTTATTTCTTCAAATTTTATTTCCTCAAGATACATATATTTGTTTTTATTCTTTTATCTTAACAGAAATTATATATATTAAAAAGGCGGGGGATTCATCTATAAAATAAATAAATATCTGATAGAATTATAAATATGCGGATTTTAAATATATTAAGAAAATATAAAGAAAAATTTAATAATAAGAATAATAATCCAGCCAATCACTTATTAAGAATAGAATTAAATTCTCAAAACCTAATTTCTAATATCGCTCAATTCAAAGATAAATTTCCAAATCATAATCTATCAGCCGTCTTAAAGGGCAATGCTTATGGGCATGGATTAAGGGAAATAGGCGAATTATTGGATAGCAATAATGACATTAGCCACTTTATTGTTGATAATTTAATAGAGGCAAAATTATTAAGAGGGTGGGGGATTAAGAAGGAAATAATAATATTAGGGTATGTTCCAACAGCACTCTTATTTGAATTAAAAAAATTAAAGAAAATAATTTTAGTGGTAAATTCATTAGAGCAGGCAGAGATATTAAGCAAGAAAATAGATTTTTCTTTAGATGTCTTATTAAAAATAGATACAGGAATGAGAAGACAAGGAATGATGATAGGTGAATTATCCCCTGCGGTTTGCCTATTGAAAGAAAATAATAATATAAAAATAAAAGGAATGATCACTCATTTAGCAGATGCTGATAATGAAAAATCAATCTCATCATTGGTTCAATTAAAGAAATGGCGAGAGGCAATGGCGATATATAAAAAAGTTGTTTCGCAAGATGGGATATTCAGTTTTTCTGCCACAGCAGGAACAAAGTATTTGGGAGAATCAGAGGGGAATCTGATAAGATTAGGTATTGGATTGTATGGATTTAATCCACAAATTTTTAATAAAAATAAGGATGAAATATCTGCTCTTTCTTTTTCGCCAGATTTTTTGGATTTAAAGCCAGTCTTATCATGGAGGGCAAAAATTATAAATATTAAGAATTTAAAGAAGGGGGAGGGGATAGGTTATGGATTTGTTTTTAAGGCGAAGGATGATTTGAGGGTGGCGATTCTTCCTTGCGGATATTTTGAAGGGGTGCCAATTCGTTCAAGTAATTCGGGCCTTGTTAGATTCAATAATAATTTATTGAGAATATTAGGAAAGATAAGTATGAATTTAATGGCAGTTGATATTTCAGATATTGAAAATATAAATATAGAAGATGAGGTGGAGATTTTTTCTGATGATATTAATCAAGCAAATTCCATTCTTAATGTCGCAAAGATATGCGAAACAATCCCCTACGAGATTCTATGCAAAATATCCCCCAGCATTCGCAGGCAAATCATTTGATTCTTGAATAAATAAATAATTTTCAATATCTACTCCACCCGCTTTTAGCAGGAGTATTGACATTTTTATAAATATGTGATATAATACCCTCGGACTTCAAGTGGTGGTTATAGTCCGAGTTAAAAATTTAAAAAATATAAAAGAAGTAAAGAAAAAAGGAGGAAGGGAAATGAGTAAGTTTTGGGATTCTTTGAAAGATGGTCTGTCCATCATCTTTAACCTATCAATAATAATAGGTGTTGTGGTAATGTTAATTATTGTTGCTCTTTTCTACCAAAAAGAAGCGATAAGAGACCTGCCAAATGGCAAGATTCAATGCTCTGTCATGGCGGAGTTGTCTTCAAAACCAGATGTTAAAGACGGAATGCTCTGTCTGACAGAGAGAATGTCTTGGGAATATCAGACATTTGGAGGCGAAGGAAAGTCGGTAGAATCAAGATTTGTTTTTCCTACAAATCTCAATTCCCAAATGATTAAAAAAATGTGGGACAAGGATGGCAAATTCACCCTGATTTACAGGGTGGTTAATACCGGATCAATAACCAGAATCCCCCACATTGAGATTGTGTGGGTTGAGTAATTAATTGCCCCCTTGCACAAAGAAGAAGGCAAAAAGCGGGGATGAGATATCCCTGCCTTTTTTATTTAAAAAAATTTTTTTTGAATTTTTTGATTTTGGTATATAATAAGGGCAAGAGAAATTATATTTCCTTGCTATTATTTTTAATAATTAAGATATATTTTGAGTTGCGGAATGCTAAATAAGATAATAAAGATTATCCCTCCCCGCCTGTGGCGGGGAGGGATGGACCCTTTCGTAATTCAAAAATATAAAAAATATGCATCAAATAATAACAAATTTAAAAGATGAGATTGAGAAAATCTTATCATTTTTCCAAGAAGAAATGTCAGGCATAAGGTCTAATAGGCCTCATTCTGGCTTATTAGAAAATATCAAAGTTGATTATTCGGGCTCATTAATGCCCTTAAAACAAATGGCAACAATTTCAGTGAATCAGCCAAATTCCTTATTAGTTCAGCCATGGGATAAGAGTTCGTTGCCTGCTTGTGAAAATGCAATTATCTCCGCTAATTTAGGGGTGAGTACTGCCAACGAGGGCTCTCATATTAGAGTTATATTGCCAACATTATCTGCTGAGAGGCGACAGGAATTAGTTAAATTGGCTCATAAGAAATCTGAGGAGTCAAAAGTCCATTCAAGAAGATTGAGAGACGATGCAAGAAAAGAAGTTCAGAAAATATTTGATTCAAAGGAAATAGGGGAGGATGATAAGTTCAAGATTCAAGATGATATCCAAAAAGAGATTGATAATTTTAACAAAAAAATTGATGAGTTGGTCAAGGCAAAGGAAGGTGAGTTAAGTCAATAGGTTTTAAATATGGCTAAAAAAACAAACAAACAAGGCAATAAAAAGAAGGTGCTAGAAAAAGTTTTCAAAATATGTCAGAAAAATAATGACTTTGTTTTTGATAATAATTTACTCAAAGATATTTCAAAAAAAATAGGATTTCAGAACCATTTTGATGCCACAAAATTAGACGACAAAAGAAAATTACCTGATATTTTGTTAAAAAATGATTATGCCTTAATCCACCTCGGAAATGGTAGGCATAGATTTATTAAGGGGATAGATAAGATTTACCATTCTTTTGAGGATATTGAAGAAGAAATAGAGTGGCCTTATAGAAAATCGCTTCTCAATCAATATAATTCCAGCGAATCCAATTTATTGTCTGTCGCGAATAATCAAAGAATATTACACCATTTTTTATTTGGCGAGGATAAAGAATTTAATGATGTTGATATAGTAAAAAGACCGAAAACATATTTTCCTCATCGCACCAAAACTCATTTTCAATATAAAATAGGCGACAATATAGATGTTGATTTAGAAAAAATACAAATTGAAATTGATTTAACTATTGAATTTGGAGGAGATGTAGGAATTTTTGAAGCAAAAAATGGGTCAGCAGAAAATTTTAATATTTATCAACTATATCATCCTTTTTTGTACTATTTTAATGCTAAACAAAAACCAGAAATAAATGGGGGGATAAAAAATATTAAATGTGTGTATTTAGTTAGAAATAAAAAAGATGGCGACAATATTTTAAAGTTGTGGGCATATAGATTTTCTGATCCATTTGATTTGACTTCTATAAAATTTTTAAAGTCGGCATCTTATGAATTAATTAATAAAAATGAGTATAAATAATTTTAAAAATCAGGTTTTTAATAAGGATGTTTTAGAGGTTTTAAAAGAATTGCCGGATAATTCGGTTGATATGGTTTATGCTGATCCTGATTATAATGTTGGGATAAATTATTCTGGCAAGAATTATACTACAAAGTGGGATAATTATATTAATTGGTATATTAATCTTATTAAAGAATCAATGAGGGTTTTGAAAGAAGATGGAAATCTTTTCACAATGAATTATCCGAAGCAAAATGCTCATTTAAGAGTTAAATATTTGGACGACAATTCTTTCAATGTTCATGATTATGTTTGGGTTTATAATACAAATGTCGGTCATAGTAAAAGTAAGTTCACTACCGCTCATCGCTCAATACTTCATGCAGTAAAATCAAAAAATAATAATTTTTACAAAGACCAAGTCGCTGAAGAATATCAAAATCCGACCGACAGGAGGATTTTGGAAAGAATAAAAAATGGTAGCAAGGGCAGAATGCCTTATTCTTGGTTTTATTATGATTTAGTAAAAAATGTTTCAAAAGACAAAACATTTCATGCTTGTCAAATCCCATTGCAATTAGTAGAAAAAATTATAAAAGCATCGACAAAAGAGGACGATTTGGTTTTCATTCTTTTTGGTGGAAGTGGATCAGAAATAATAAAGTGCAAAGAATTAAACAGAAACTTTATTTCTTGTGAAATTCATAATGAATATTTTAAAATGATAAAAGATAGAATAAAAAAAGATGGTTTTATTGATGAAAAATATAAATTGAATATTCCCAATAATTTTAATAGGCATAACTTATCAGGAGTTAATGGAAAATTATTTTAAATAAATAAAAAATATGATTATAGAGATAATAATATTTGTGATATTTTTGGGGATAATATTATTTCTGCATGAAGCAGGACACTTTTTTGTTGCCAAATGGTTTGGAGTAAAAGTTGAGGAATTTGGTATTGGCTACCCACCAAGAATTTGGAAAAAAGAAGTGAAGGGAACAATCTATTCAATCAATCTTTTGCCTTTTGGCGGGTTTGTAAAAATATTAGGCGAGGATATTAAAAAAGAAGGCGAAGAAGATGAAGAAAAATCAAAAAATTTTCGCTATCAAAAATTTTATAAGAAATTCTCAATTCTTTTCGCAGGAGTGTTTATAAATTTTTTAGCAGGAGCAATTTTTCTTTCCGCTGGCTTTATGGTGGGGCTACCATCAGTTTCTGATGAATCACTTGATATAAAAGATGCTCAACTTTCCATATTGGCAGTAGATAATGATTCTCCCGCAGAAGAATCGGGATTGAAGCCGGGCGATATAATCATTCAAAGCAAAGTCGGAGATGACATATTAGAAAGCCCAATTTCAGTTGATGCCTTTAAGAATTTTGTTGATAATCACAGAGGAGAGAAGATAAGTTTATTAGTGAGTCGTCCGGGAGGGGATGATTTAGAGTTGTCTGTGCTAGCGAGAGAAAACCCACCAAATGGCAAGGGAGCAATGGGAGTCGCAATTGGCGAGGTTGGAATAGCAAAATATGGATTTTTTAATTCAATATGGAGAGGAATAAGAGGGGCAAGCATTACTTTTATTAATACCTTTAAGGCAATCTATTTCTTGATTGCTGGGCTTTTTAGAGAAAGTGGTGTTGTCGGTCAATTATTGGGTCCTGTTGGAATTGCTGTGATGGGTGGTCAAAGTGTAGAGTTAGGTATTGGGTATTTGCTACAATTTTTGGCTATTTTGTCTATCAATTTAGCGGCCCTTAATCTTATTCCTTTTCCTGCTCTTGATGGAAGCAGAATTCTTTTTGCTCTTTTGGAAAAAATAAAGGGAAGAGCTATTTCATCAAAAATAGAGGGTATTTTTCATGCCAGTGGTTTTTTGGCAATGATTGGCTTGTTAATTTTCATCACAATAAGAGATGTAATCAGATTATTTTAACAAACAAATAAAAAAATCCCCATTGGGGATTTTTTATGGATTACTCACTTATTTCGCCATCAAAATGCTCCTCTTTAACCATTTTCTTTGTCTTATGGATTGTGCCATGCTTATGTCCCGGCGGGGAATAGATGCTATATAATTTCATTTTTTCTTTGTCAGATGTATTGATTATATTATGTTTTGTTCCAGCGGGAATGACGATTGCAAAATTGTCCTCAATTTTTGTTTCTACTCCGTCAAGAATAGCCATTCCTTCTCCTTGCTCAATTCTTATAAATTGGTCCAATCCATGAATTTCATCGCCAATGTCTTGATTTGGCTCTAAACTCATTACTACTAATTGACTATAATTTCCAGTATAGAGGACTTTGCGAAAGTTATCATTTTCTATCGTCTCCTTTTCAATATTTTTTATATATCCTTTCATATTTTTTATCTATATTTTTAAATCACGAAATGAATTATTCCACCACTCCTCCCCGCCTTTGGCGGGGAGGAGTGGTAATATCTCTCAATTCTTACAATTCTTAATTTCTTAAATATTTCGCAACTCACGACTTGATAGAATCTATATCCTTATATTTGATTATTTATAATATTATAATCCCCCTAAATAATAATCCTTGACAATGATTTAATATTATGATTATATGTAAGCAGGTTTAATGGTTTTTTTAAAACCGGCAAATTTAAAAAATAAGATATAAAATCAAGATATTGGAGGTGTAATTATGTGTAATTCACAAAATTGTCAGTCGTCAGTTGTAAAGGTTGAAATTGTAATTAACTTCAAAGGGGATAATTCTTTTTATATGGGAATAGCTAAATTTGAAAAATGGGTCTTGTCCATGGCGAAAGAAGGAAGAAAATTTTCTTTTTTGTTAGATGAAAAAGATGAAGATTCTTATGTGGTGGGGCAAATAACTATAATTTGCTTAAATGATAAATCATTCAGTCATGGCTTATCAATTTATGTAGCAGTTGATGGTTTTTCACAAAGTCATATTATGCCATCTTATAGCGATAGATGGGTAAAGATTCCATCAGTAAAAATGGATTGAGGTTGAGACAGCTTTTTAAAAAAAGTGGTGTTGCTTTCGGGCGGCACTTTTTTTTATTTCTCATTTTTTTAAAAATGATTATAATGATAATGTGCTTTGGATTATTGAAATGAAATAATATATCTTCCCCCGCCCCTTCGGGGCGGGGGAAGATATCAGTAAATTTAAATATGTCTATAACTATAATCGTGATAATTTTGATAGCATTAGCCCTGCTTGTAGCAGGTGGATTATTATTTTTCAAAAAAAGAAGTTTCAAAAAATTAATTAAATCATCATTTAAATCATCTCTTTTCTTAATAAAAATACCATCATTTGACCCAAAATCAGAAGAATCAAAAAAACCACTTAAAGAAAAAATAGCCGTTGCCGAACAATTTATCGCATCATTATCAGGATTAGAAAAACCAATAATATTAGAAATCGCTCAAGAAAATATCGGTTCCGAAGTCCAATTTTATTTAGCAACAAGCACGGAATCAGCCGACTTTATAGAAAACCAATTAGTCGGATTATATCCCGGAATATCAGTAGAAAAAGTAGAGGACTATAACATATTCAATCCAAGCGGTGTTGCCAAAGCAGTCTTCTTGAAACAAAAAGAAAACTGGGCGATGCCCATAAAAACATATTCTGAATTGGGAGCAGATACAATTGCTCCAATATTAAGTTCATTTTCAAAAATCAAACAAGACGGGGAAGGGCTTGTTTTCCAAATAGTTATCTCACCCGCCCCAAAAACAATTAAGGGGCAATTAGAAGATATAATCTCAAAATTAAGAAAGGGGGAATCAATGGGCGATGTGCTGGGCGGAAAAACAAGTTCAAAAATTTTAGCAGAAAGTTTCAAATTAGCAATTAGTCCAACAAGCGAAAAGGATGAAAAGAAGGAGAAGTCGCCGATAGATGATGAAGCAATTAAATCAATTCAATTTAAATCATCAAAGCCATTGTTTTCAGTAAATCTTAGAGCAATATCATCAGCAAAAACGAAGGAAAGAGCAGATGATATTATTAGCACTTTTTTGGGCTCATTTCAGCAATTCGGCTCGCCAACAAAAAATAGTTTCATTGGAATAAAGCCATCACGAATTAAAAAATTTATATTCAATTATGTTTTTAGATTATTCAATGATAAGCAACAGAATATTTTAAATGCAGAAGAGATAGCCAGTTTTTGGCACTTCCCAGTTGCTCAAGAGGCATCCCCTCAAGCACAATGGTCTAAATTTAAGCAATCCGCCCCACCAGTAGAACTGCCAACCCAAGGGGTTATTTTGGGCGAAAGTGTTTTTAGAGGAGAAAGAAAAACAATATATATGGAGAAAAGCGATCGCCGAAGACATTTCTATATCATCGGACAGACCGGAACAGGAAAATCATATATGGCAACAAATATGGCTATTCACGATATTAAAAATGGAGATGGGGTAGGCATTATTGACCCTCATGGAGATTTAGTAGACGATATTTTAGGATATATCCCCGATGAAAGGAGAGACGACGTTATAGTTTTTAATCCTGGTGATTTGGAAAGACCACTTGGATTAAATATGCTTGAGTATGATTATAATCGTCCAGAACAAAAAACATTTATTATAAACGAATTGATAAATATTTTTGACAAGCTTTATGATTTGAAAGCAACCGGCGGACCGATGTTTGAGCAGTATTTAAGAAATGCCCTTGGTTTGATAATGGCGGACAAAGATGACCCAGCAACTCTTCTTGATGTTCAGAGAGTTTTCACAAATGATGATTATCGTGAGGCGAAATTAAGAAAATGTCCCGACCCAACGGTTGTTGAGTTTTGGAAAAAAGAAGCGGCCAAGATTACATCAGGAGAGCAAAGCTTGCAAAATATCACTCCATATATAACAAGTAAATTTAATACATTTGTTTCTAATGATTATATGAGGCCAATTATTGCCCAAAAGAAATCGGCCTTTAATTTTAGAGAGGTGATGGATAATAAAAAAATATTATTGATTAATTTATCAAAAGGCAGAATAGGGGATATCAATGCTTCTCTTTTGGGTCTTATTTGTGTAGGCAGACTTCAAATCGCCGCTCTTTCAAGAACCGACACTCCCGAGGATGAAAGAAATGACTTTTACTTATATATTGATGAGTTTCAAAACTTTTCCACTCCAAGTATATCAGTCATTTTATCAGAGGCAAGAAAATATAGATTATGTTTAATTTTAGCTCATCAATTTATCGCTCAATTAGACGATAAGATAAGAGAGGCGGTTTTCGGTAATGTTGGGACAATGTCTTCTTTCAGAGTTGGAAGCAAGGATGCTGAATTTTTAGAGAATCATTTTGCCCCTGTATTTAGCAAGCAAGATTTAATGAATTTAGATAATTTCAATGCAGTAATAAGAATGCTAGCAAAGAATCAACCAATTAGACCATTTAGCTTCCAAACAATGGTGAGAGAATCCGGAAATCCCGCCATTGCTCAAGAAATGAAGGAGATGTCAAGACAAAGATACGGAGCAAACCGCCAAGATATTGAGAAGATGATCCGTGAGAGGTATTTGAGTTGAGATAGCAATTTTTTGGGAAATAAAAAACAATCCCTTTTCGCTTTTGATAGCTAATAGGGGATTGCGGTTATTAAATAACTTATCAATAACTTATCAATCAAGTTATTATTCGTTGCCAATATGGAATCTCAATATCAGTGAGACCTCTGTTGGGTTTTTCTCGGCGAAAAAATCTCGGGATAGATTTAGATAGATAGTTAAATAATTTCCCCACCCTATAACCACCCCAATGGTCAATTTTTCTTGATATTTCAATGGCGGTGAATACCCGGCATAATATTCAGCGGTAATGGTGTGTCTTTCCCCATAATAAAAGCCTTGAGCTAAAAATCCGTTTCTTTTGGGATAAATTGGGGCAATTTGAGATTCTTCGGGGGCCTCGTCTTTTCTTGAAATATACATTCCTCTGATTTCAAAATCATCAATCGGCATTAATCTAACTTGCCACCAATATGCCTCTTGAGTGGCAGTAATTTTGCCATCATCTTTCCTCTCATTCCATTGCCAGCATCCTCTTAGCTCCACCCAGTCAAATGGATTTGCTTTGACATAGGTGACCAAGGATTGATTCGTCTCACTCTTAAATCCCGAGACATCTAATTTCAACCACTTGGCATTAACCAATTTCAATGCAACTCCAAAGTCATCAAAAAATGGGATTATCTCACAGAATGAATAGTCGTTAAACAGGCGGTGGGCGGGTGGGGGGTTAAAATACATGAAAGTATTATCTATCCTTCCAAATGATAAAAATCCCTTCCATGTTACCATCGCATTATTAATTTTTATCGCACCATTATTAGTGACACGAAGGCGGAATTCAAAATCGCCCGAATTAAAAGAAAACATGCTCTCTTGATATTCCCAATCGGGAGTTAGATTTTTTGAATCTAATTCAATTTGGAGATTGATATACCAATCAAACAACCCTTCTTTCTTTACATCCGCGAATATGCTTGTTGCAAAAGACAGACAAATCGTCATCACAACCAAGACTTTAAAAAAGATTTTTCTTTTCATTGTTTATTCCTCCTTTTCTTTTTTTCAATCATTTTAATTTTTTAAACATCAACCTCACATTATCACAAATTATATTTTTGTCAATTAATATTATTGACTTATAATAATTATTATGCTATTGTTTGTGATAGGAGGAAAAAATGAAAAAAGATAGAGTGGCAAAAGAATACAATGAAATAGCCATTGGACATCAACAATCATCAAAAAGGGATTTGAGAGTAATGACATTAGACTATACCCTTGAAAAAACGGCTCGATGTCTGGTGACGGGAGTAAATGTTTTGGATTTAGCATGCGGTAATGGATATTTCACTTC
This sequence comes from Minisyncoccia bacterium, assembly GCA_041550235.1. Taxonomy (GTDB): domain Bacteria; phylum Patescibacteriota; class Minisyncoccia; order UBA6257; family JAAZHW01; genus JBFEPE01. Next base: position 3,578 of record JBFEPE010000004.1, on the reverse strand, counting down.
ACTATTTTTAAATTGGGGTGCTAATAGAGTAATTGGAATTGATATTTCTGAGGGGCAGATAGAATTGGCGAGAAAATCATTGCTCCAAAATTTATCTCAGAGAGTGGTATATCATGTCGCCGATGTGAGGAAAAATTTGGGTGTAAATGGTAAATTTGATTTAATAACTGCCTTGATGATGCTCCATTATTGCTCATCCAAGAATCAACTTTTAAAAATATTTTCTAATGTCTATAATGGATTATCAAAAAAAGGAGTTTTTATATTGGCAATTCCAAACCCAGAAATAATGAGGGATGGCTATAATAATTATGGAGTGATAATAGAACCTTTAAAAAATAAGGCGGGTGAAACAGGGGAGGGATCTATAATCAAAACAACCTTGTGTGATTTCAATGGAAATAAGTTTTGCCAATTCACAAATTATTTTTGGCGAATTGAAACATATTTGGAACTAATGAGGGAAAGTGGGTTTGAGGATACCCAAATTATTCATTCTTCCGTATCCCCGGCTGGAATAGAAAAATATGGCGAGGATTTTTGGAAAAAATTCAGAGAAAAACCAATATATGTATTAATGTCGGCCAGAAAAAATTAGCAATAAAAAAATAAAATGCCCGGCGAGGATTCGCTGGGCATTTTTTAGAAATAGTATTTTTGATAATGCTGTGATAGAATAAGATTAATATTAAAAAGAGCGGGGTAATGATGTTATTGTTTATCTTGCAAGAAAAAGAGGGGAAAAATAGGAATTTTGCCCTCTTATATTATCATTTGGGGACTCAAATGATAATATAGATTCCCTTATTATCATTTAGGCGATTAAATGATAATATAGATTCTCTTATTATCATTTAGGCGATTAAATGATAATATGATATAATATAGACATGGATAAATATATAGCAGGAAAAAAAGAAGCGATTGATAACAAAAAACTCTCAAAATATGAGTATTTTTTGCCATCGCTTATAAATAAGGGCTTTGACATTAAAAATGATAAAATATTTATCTATCTTGAAAATGCGGCAAGACTTTTGGGCGAATTAAATTCTTATGGAGATTTAATTCCTGATATTAATTTTTTTATAATGATGCATGTTGCTTCTGAGGCGGTGAGTTCCTCAAAAATAGAAGGAACAAAAACAGAATTAGATGAGGTAATCTTATCCGAAGAAGAAATTGATCCAGAAAAAAGAGATGATTGGTTGGAGGTAAAAAATTATATTAAAGCAATGAATGAATCTATTTCTGGTTTAGGGCAATTGCCGGTCTCAATACGGCTTATTAAAAATACTCACAAGATTTTACTTTCAGAAGCAAGGGGAGAAAATAAGAGCCCTGGAGAAATAAGGAAAAGTCAAAATTGGATAGGCGGTTCTTCAATTGATACCGCTCAATTTATTCCCCCTCATCACAGCCATTTATCAGATTTACTTTCTGATTGGGAAAAATTTTGGCATAATGAAAATATTCTTGTTCCTACTCTGATAAAAATAGCAATAGGTCATTATCAATTTGAAACAATCCACCCTTTTTTAGATGGAAATGGTAGAATTGGCAGATTGCTCATAGTTCTCCAGTTGATAGAGAGGGGATTTTTGAAATACCCAATTTTATATATTTCTAACTTTTTTGAGAAAAATAGGCAATCATATTATGATTCATTAAATAATGTTAGGACTACAAATAATTTAGAGCAATGGATTATATTTTTCTTGGAGGCGGTTATAGAGACAGCGAAAAAATCAAAAATGGTTTTTGAAAAAATTATAAAATTAAGAAAGGATTTCGAAGATAAAGTTTCTAAATTAGGCAAAAAGAATCAAAGGGGTAGAATTCTTTTAGAATATCTATTTTCTAATCCGGTCGTTAAGATTGATGATGTTTCAAAGCATCTTAATGTTAATTATCCTACCGCCAATAGATTGGTGTCTGATTTTGTTAATCTCGGCATTTTGATTGAGAGGACTGGCTTTTCAAGAAATAGACTTTTTGGAATGGATAGTTATATCAAATTATTTAAAGATAAATAACCTTGAATTGCGAAATAGAAAAATTATGGATATAATTAAAATGGATTTGATTATTGGGATATTGGGGACGATTATTCTCCTGATATTATTTATCTTAAATCAAATTGGAAAATTGAATAAGGGTAGTTTTATTTATGATTTCGGCAATTTAATTGGTGGCTTATTAATGGTTGTTTATTCATCAATCATTAAAAGTTGGCCATTTTTAGCATTAAACCTTGTTTGGGCTATTTTTTCACTAAAAGATGTGATTGTCTATTTTTTAAAAACAAGAAAATAGATAGACAATTTTTTGATTTTTAGGGTTGACAAAAAATAAAATTTGGTTTAAATATAAAATAGATAAGAACTACTAACGAGGGTCACCTCCGCCCTCGTAAAAACCCCAGTGGGAGATTTTCTCTCACTGGATTTTTATTTTTAAGAATAAAGAAAGTTTGATATAATGGGCTATATGCCCAAGAAACCATTTTTGTCAATAATAATTCCTGCATATAATGAAGCGGGAAGGATTGCCCCAACATTATTTGATATAGATCGCTACTTATCAGTGGCTGATTTTTCTTATGAAATAATAGTTGTCAATGATGGCTCATCAGATAAGACGGAGGAAATAGTAAATAAATTAGCCGAAGGACCAATAAAAAAATTAAAAATTATTGGCTATGAAAAAAATAGAGGAAAGGGCGAGGCAGTAAAGTTAGGGATGTTATCGGCCAAAGGGGAAATTAGATTATTTATGGATTCTGATAATTCAACAAAAATTAATGAAATAGAAAAATTTTTGCCATTTTTTGAAAAAGGATTTAATGTAGTTATTGGGTCAAGGACGGCGAAGGGCTCAGAAATTCCAATAAGGCAACCATTATGGAAACAAATATCTGGCAAATTAGGAAATTTATTTACAAGAATATTAGTTATTCCAAGAATAAGGGATACTCAATGCGGATTTAAGGCATTTTCAGAAAAGGCAGCTGAGGATATATTTCCAAGAGCAAGAATAAGAAGTGGGATATTTGATGTTGAGATTTTGGCAATTGCTAAATTATTGGAATATAGGATTAAGGAGATAGGTGTGAGGTGGGAGGATGATCCAGATTCAAGGTTTGGTATTAAGTCTTATTTTAAGTCTTTGCTTGATACAATTAAGATTAGATTTAATCTATGGCGAGAAGTTTATAATTAAAATAATCAAACTAATCACCCCCGCTCCGCGGGGGTGATATGGACATTTTTTCTTATAGAATTAGATTTAATTTTTGGCGAGGAAGTTTATAATTAAACTAATTATTAACATAATAAAAACACTCTCCCCCTGTTTCTTACTGAAATTAAGGGAGAGAGTTTTTGAATCAAGCCATAAGAAATTCAAGAATTTCGGCATATGGCTTTAACGGGATCCATGGATGTATTTCAAAATAGCAGTTCATGAGTCAATACGATCCCCAATTTAAGAATAGTAATAAATATTTAATTTGTTGCCATTCTCAAGTTGATGATATTTGATACTGCTCGGAATATATATGAGTAGTTTTCCCTTCT
>JBFEPE010000003.1:0-68318 GCA_041550235.1 Minisyncoccia bacterium | reverse complement strand
CCGTAGGCGGGGGGGGGGTGTGATGTTGTGCTTTTTCTAAATATATAAATTTAAATTTTTTAAGATGTGCTATAATTATTTAAAATATTAAAAATGACAAGTATTATAATAATTCTTTCTGGAATATTCGGATTGATTATCGGGAGCTTTATAAATGTCTTAACTATTCGATTTGACCCAGAAAAAAAACAAAAATTTTTTAAGATAACCTCCGGAAGATCTCATTGTCCAAATTGCCAAAAGCAACTCAGATGGTTTGAATTAATCCCCCTATTCAGCTTTATTTTTCAATTAGGAAAATGCCTTTCTTGTAGAAAAAGAATATCATGGCAATACCCAATAGTAGAACTAATGACAGGAATAATTTTTGCAGGAATTACATGGAAAATATTCTCCCTTGAATTTTTCAAATACTTTATATTTTCCGGAGCAATATCTTCAATTCTAATGTCTGGAATATTATTTTTTTGGCTACTATTTGCGACCATATTGATAATTCTTTCCGTTATTGATTATAAGCATTATATTTTGCCAGAAAAAATTATTTTTTTCAGTTGGGTTGTATCAATTCTTTTTGTGGGCTACCTCTTTCTATTGGAAAAATTGGAATTATTGTTTGGAGGAATAAATTTTTTAGGATCCCTCTCGTATATTATTAATTTATCAGATAATTTATTAATAAATCATTTATTAGGAGCAGTTGTGTTTAGTGGATTTCTGTATATTGTATATTTGATAACAATGGGAAGGGCGATGGGCTTCGGAGATGTGATGCTGGCAATTTCATTGGGATTGATGTTGGGCTGGGCAAGTAGTATAATGTCATTAGGGTTATCATTTGTTATTGGTGCAATAGTCGCAATAATATCATTGTCATTGAAAAAGAAAAAGTTTGGACAATATTTGCCATTCGCACCATTTCTTGCAGCAGGAGTTGTTGGAACAATATTTTTTGGAGAAATGATAATAACCGCTTACTTATCAATAATAATTTAATTTAAATTATTAGTGATAAATAAAAATGAATAGATGATTTTTCTAATCCTTTTACTTAAAGCTTTTGAGGGCAGAGAGCAACAAAGAGCAGGTCATTATTGGGATAGATAAAAAATTACAGAAGCACAGAAGACCAAGAGTTGATTGAGAAGTGCCAAGAATTGAATAATGTGCATGCTTTGAATTGTGAGATATTAAGTAGAATAATCAATGCCCATCCCCCCGCCTTCGGCGGGGGGATGGGCGACACATTGTTTATTATCTTGCAATTCAAAGCAGGGATAGATTATGAAGTATTTTTATAGAAAGCCATCAATTGCCAATTGCTTAGTGATATCAATTATTGTTTCTATATTTTTTCTCGCCGCCAATTTTGTATTTTTTGAGGGCAGAATAAATAAAGAAGCGGAAGAGATAAGAAGGGAAATAGATACTGCAAGACTCACTATTGATTTGGGAAATGGTGAAAGGAGAACATTTGAGGGGGATACTAATATCTATGGTGTTTCATTGGCAGATGTTCTTTATTCCATTGCCGAAAACAATAAAGAATTGAATATAAAAATGATTTCCGAGGGAGAAAATTTGGAATGTTTGGGTAGTATTAAGGGTATGAAAAATGAGAATGGTTGTTTTTGGATATTTGTTCTCCCAGAAATGGGCTGGGCAAGATCATTAGGCAATGATTATAATTTAAAGAATATAATGCTCACAGGCGGGGTTGATGCCGAACTCGTCTATAGGCAGTAATATATGCAAATAAGAGCAAAGATTATCCCAAATTCTAAAAAAAGAAAAATAGAAAAAATTGGAGACAATATTTTTGAAATCAAGACGAAATCAAAAGCGGAGAATAATCAAGCAAATATTGAGGTCATTGATATATTGTCCGATTTTTTTGTTGTTCCAATTTCCAATGTGAGGATAATAAGAGGTCGCCGAGGAAGAAATAAGATAATAGAGATTAGTGATAGATAGCGAGGTATCAATAAAAAAATACCCCATATTTTTAAATAAAAAATTTAGTTTTTGATAATAAATAAATGTGCTATAATGGATATAAATAAGGTATGAAAAAGCAAATTATTAAACCAATATTGAAGAATCTTTCAAATGGATTAAAGGTTCTTTTTGTTCCATTGAAGGAAACAAGGGCGGTTACCGTCTCAATTTTAGTAAAAACAGGAGCCGATTATGAAACAGAAAAAAATAATGGCATCTCGCATTTTTTAGAGCATATGCTATTTAAGGGAACCAAAAAAAGACCAAATCCAAAAGAAATAAGCACAATATTAGACGGATTAGGGGCGGATTATAATGCGACTACATCAAGAGAATATACAAACTATTATATCAAAACAGATAGCCAGCATTTAGAAGTATCTATTGATATGGTCTCTGACATCTATCTCAATTCATTATTAGACAAAAAAGAATTAGAAAAAGAGAGGGGAGTTATATTAGAGGAAATAAATCTTTATGAAGACATCCCATCATCAAGAACAGGCGATATTTTCAATGACTTATTATATAATGGTAGCCCTTTTGGAAGAGAAATTATAGGAAGCAAAAAATCAGTTAATAATATAAATAGAGAAGAATTAGAAAATTATTTTAAAAATAATTATACAATAGACAAAACATTGATTGTGGTGTCTGGAAATTTTAATCAAAGAAAGGTAATAGACTTAATAAATAAAAAATTTAAAAAAATAAGGAAGAATAAGGGAGACGAGATTCAAAAATTTATAGAAAGGGATAATGGCAGGAGAATTATTTTGAAAAATAAGGATACAGACCAGGCCCATTTTATTTTAGGCATGCCGACATTTTCAAGATTTGACAAGAGAAGACCAACCTTGAATTTAACATCCGCTATTTTAGGAGGAGGAACAAGTTCCCGTCTTTGGCTTAATATTCGTGAGAATTTAGGAGCAGCTTATTATATTGGTTGTTTCTCTTCGTATTTTTCTCAATATGGACATTTTGGTATTTACGGAGGGGCGGGATTAGACAAGACAGAAAAGGTTATATCAGAAGTTAAGAAAGAACTAAAAGATATTTCATCAAAGATAATCAGCAAAGAGGAATTTGAAAAAGCAAAAAATTTTGTAAAGGGAAAATTAATTTTGGGATTAGAAACATCTGATGATTGGGGGTCATTTTTTGGATTTAATCAATTATTAAGAGGAGAGATGTTTTCTCTTGCAAGTGTTTTGAGGGAAATTGATTCTGTGAAGATAGGGGATGTTTTGTCTTTGTCAAAGGAATTATTTAACCCAAAAAATTTAAGATTAGCAATGATAAGCCCTTTTAAGAAAAAGGATGAAAAATTGTTTTTAAAAATAATACAGAAGTAATATAATTAGATAAATAACAAAAATATGAATTTGATGAAGGCGATAAATCAATATTTAGAATATTTGGAAATAGAAAAGGGGAGAAGCAGAAAAACAATAGAAAATTATAATCAATATTTAAAAAAATTGGTTGATTTTTTAGAGAAAAGTTTTGATAAAAAGAAAGATGATATTTCAGTTAAACAAATTGATGCAGAAATAATAAGAAAATATCGTCTTTATTTAAATAGGATTAATGATGGAGGATTAAAGAAGGCAACTCAAAACTATTATATTATTGCATTAAGAGGATTTTTGAGATATTTAGTTAAGATAGGGCAAGAATCATTGTCGCCAGATAATATAGAGCTAAGTAAATTGCCCGAAAGAGAAATTGAAATGATAAGTTATTCTGATTTGGAAAGATTATTATCAGCCCCTGATGGCAATGATATTATTTCTATTAGAGATAAAGCGATATTAGAAACTATATTTTCAACAGGAATGAGAATATCAGAACTTTGCTCATTGAAGAAAGAAAATGTAAATCTAAAAACGGGGGAGTTCAGTGTTTTTGGAAAAGGTGGCAAAATAAGAGTTGTTTTTCTTTCAAAAACCGCAAGAGAATTGATAAAGAAATATCTTGATAAAAGAGGGGACTTAGAAGATTCATTATTTGTGAGTTATTCAAAGGCAAATAATCCAAAGGTTTTGGGGGGAATAAGTCCTCGCCTTGTTCAGAGGTTGATTAAGCATTATGCTACGAAAGCGGGAATTGTGAGGAAGGTGACTCCGCATACTCTTCGCCATATGTTTGCGACCGACCTTTTACAAAATGGGGCGGATTTAAGGTCTGTTCAAATGATGCTTGGTCATTCAAATTTAAATACCACTCAAGTTTATACTCATCTTACAAATAAGGAGTTGAAGGAGGTTCATTCCGCCTTTCATAATAGACGACGAAAATAGCCCTCTTGACTTTTTAAAAAATATGTGCTATACTGCCCCGTAGGAGGTGCAAGATGACAATGAGAGAAGGCAGAATTAAAAAATGGTTAGACAAACATGGCTATAATGTTTGCAAAACTACTACTAATGAAATTGATGACAAAACCACAGAATTGAATGATGTGTTTGTGGTACCCTGTTTTTCTGAAGAAGATGGTAAAAAAAGGCATATTACAAAAGAGGAAATAGGTGGAAATGTAACAAAAATTGAGTCCATTCATCATAGAAATGGAAAAGATAAGATATCTTTCTTTGATGAAAATGGAAATGTCATTCATGTGATTAATTCTTGCTATTCAGTCATGATGGTTTTTGAAAGCGAGAATGAAGCCATAAATTATTATGCTAAAAAAAGAAATTTTTAATCTTTTCCACTTTTTTCCCAAATGGGGTGGGGGAGTGAGGATAAACCAAACTCCCTTAACCCCTTTTTTATTTATTTTAAAATTAGTTTATAATAGATAATATCAAGAAAAGATGTCGCAGATACCCTCGTCGCCAAGGGCGACGAGGGTGCTGAAAATAGTTTATAATGATATAAGCACTATATAATTTATAATAATATTAAATATGCCGGTAAGATTGCCAATAATTAAATTAAAGGAAATACTCGTTGATGGGCATTTGGTGGATGAGAAAGATTTCTCAGAAGCATCAGAGTATGCCGAAAGAACAAGCCAAAATTTGGCTGATGTTTTAATATCAAGAAAATTAATTACCCAAGATTATCTATTTCAAATATATTCAGATTTCTTCCAAACACCGGTAGCAAAATTAAGAGGTAGGCCACTCAAAAAAGAAATATTATCTCTTTTGCCTGAAGAAATAGCAAGAGCTCGAAAAATAGTAGCTTTTGATAAAGATCCATCAGGGGTAGTTTTTTTGGCAATGGAAGACCCAAGCGACTTAGAAACAATATCATTTATAGAGACATATTTGGGAGCAAGCATAAAGCCATTTTTGGTTTCTGATTCGGAATTAAATTATGTATTTTCTCTCTATGGACAGGAAGTAGTTGAGGATTTTAAAAAAGCAATAGAGGAAAATGTTAGAGCAAGCACTCAAATTAGAGCTCAAAAAAAGGAAGAAAAAGATATTGCAACAGAATTATCGATTATCAATATTGTTAATAATATTTTGAATTATGCATCTTCTTTAAATGCATCAGATATTCATATTGAAATTTTTAGCGATAATATTTTAATTAGGTTTAGAATTGACGGAATTTTACAAGAAATAATTCGTATCGGAAAAGAAGTCCAGCCGGCAATTGTTGCCCGAGTAAAACTTTTGGCTGGATTAAAAATTGACGAACATCAAAAACCACAAGATGGGCGATTTAGATATCAGGCATTAGGGGAAGTTATTGATATTCGTGTCTCTATAATGCCTACTCTTTATGGAGAAAAAGTTGAAATGCGACTTTTGAAATCTACCGCTAAGCCGATGAGTTTTTCAGAATTGGGAATGCTTGAGGAAACAGCAAAGACTATCTCTCAATCAATCAAAAGAACTTATGGAATGATTTTGGTGACTGGTCCGACTGGTTCTGGTAAGACGACTACTCTTTATTCAATTTTAAATATTTTAAATCAACCCCAAGTTAATATTGTTACGATTGAAGACCCTATTGAGTATGACATTAAATATATAAATCAAACTCAAATCAACCCTATTTCAGGTGTTACATTTGCTTCTGGGTTAAGAGCTATTCTTCGTCAAGACCCGGATATTATAATGGTCGGAGAAATTAGAGATGAGGAGACTGCAGAAATTTCTGTTCATTCTGCCCTCACCGGTCATTTACTCTTGTCTTCTCTCCACACGAACGATGCCCCAACATCTATTCCAAGATTGGTTGATATGGGAATCCCTTCTTTTTTGGTGGGAGCGGTTTTGAATACTATTATTGCTCAAAGATTGGTGAGGAGGATTTGTCCTGAATGCATTCAATCATATACTCCCACAGAAGAGGAGTTAGAAAATTTAAAAATTCAATTTATGAGTTTTGCGATGGATGATAAAAAAATAGATTTACCTAAAATACTTTATAAAGGGGCGGGGTGCCAAACATGTGGTGATACTGGCTATCAAGGGCGAATTGGTATTTTTGAGGTCTTGGATTTAGACGAAGATATTAGAAGGTTTATAAATAATCCAGATTTTTCATTGGATGATTTAAAGAGAATGGCAAGAGATAGGGGAATGGTTTCTATGATTGAGGATGGTCTTCGCAAGGCAAGAGTAGGAATGACCACAATAGAAGAAGTCCTCAGAGTTATTAGGGAATAGTTTTTTGGTTTTGAAAATATACTTATTTGTGATAGAATTAAGTATAATATATAAAGATGGTCTAGAACCCACATAGCCACAGATAAAAGGTCGTCTTATTTTTTTGAAAAACATTACAATGACTGAAAAAAAGTCTAGAAAAATATCAACAAAAAAACCTTATAAAAGAAATTTTCTTAGCAGGGTTATTTTTAGATTAGATTTTTTAGAGAGCATTCCTATTGGAAATCTAAAAGAATTTTCAGAAGAAATTAAAGATTATTTCTATAACAAGAAAGAAAACAGAGGATTAACTAGTATTTTTAATGACAATAATGAATCGAGGCAACACCATCAAGAAATCAGTTCATGGATTTTTAATGGCAGGGAGAATAAAAAGGATTTAGCCGTGAGCATGAAATTTTTATATATAGATTATAAAAATTACAAAAACTCCGAAGAATTATTTGGTGACATTGAAAAAGTAGTAAATAAATTTATAAATAGATATGGAATAGAAATAATAGGCAGAATAGGATTAAGATATCTCAATGAAATAAAGATTGAAGAGAAAAATCAGCTTGATTGGACAAAATATTTGAATAAAAATTTAATTTCTGGATTAGAGTTCATAAAAGACAATAAAAAAATTGTTTCAAGAGCCATGAATCATTTAGCTATTAAAGAGGAACTAGGAGATATAAATTTTCAATATGGAATTTGGAATAACGACTTTCCCAATGAAATAAATAGAAAGGAATTTATATTAGATTTTGATTGTTTTAATACTTCGGGAATTGAATCAGAAGATTTGTTAGAGGTGGCAAAAAAATACAATCAATACATTGGAGACCTTTTTGAAGCTAGTATAACTAATGATTTTAGAAAACTATTAAATTCATAAAAAATATGATTAAGAAAACAATAAAATTGAATAAAAAAGATGATAAAAATTATACCAGCACAAGTTATAAAATCGCAAAAACGAAAACAATCAATCTAAACTTAAGTAAAAAAAATGATACTAAAGATTTTAATGTGTTTAAGGGAAAATATGATTATCCATTAAAAAAATCAGGCATAGAAAAGAAAATATATGTTCTTAAGCAAAATTAATTCTAGGTATAGAAAGATTGAAGAAAAAAGGATTTGTCAGGGAGATATAATCAAAGACATTAGAATATTCACAAATATGGATGATAATGAATCTGTGAATATAGAATCAATATTTTTAGAATATTGTGTGGTTATGACTCAGGATTGTGATCTTATGCAGGATTTTCAAGAAAGGGAATATAATTCACTAGATAATGATAAACACTTACAAACAATCTTAATTTGTCCCGCATATCTTGACGGCAATTTTTTTGATGGGAATCATCTTGAGGGATTAAGTATGAGAAAATTTAAAGCATCGGAACAATCAAAATTAAAAAAAAATGATGAGATGAAAAGATATTATTATCTTCAAGGAGATAGCAAAATGCAAATACCAAATTTAGTTGTAGATTTTAAACACTTTTTTACCTTATCGAGGGATTATTTGTATAGTAAGAGAAAAAATAATTATGTTGCCAGTATAAATGAGTTATTTAGGGAGGGTTTATCGCAAAGATTTGCTAATTTTTTATCAAGATTTGGTTTGCCGGAAATAAAGGAATGAAAACTATTTCGATAGGGGAGTGGGGTTGTAATTGTTTTAAAGATAAGATGTAATTATTTTTGATTAGTAATACTAAAAAACAAAAGAGGGTAGCAATGTCTTTTGTCGCAGTCAAAGAGGTGCTGGATGTTTGGAAAGTCGATTTAAACAAAGGGACCCTGTCTGTTGTTTTTAAATCATGGGACGAACGTGTTTATGTGCGAACATTCCGAGCTGATAAAATTGACTCTAACAACCACCAGTGGTCATATCGCATGGGATCTAAAAATGGTAAATATATTCGAGGATTTGTAACGGGAGCAACTGCTGGAAGTGAGAAATTACTAAAGGCATATTACAATCAGTAACCATGTGTTAAGAATTAATAAAAAAATGAAACCGAATTGTTTTTCGGCTTCATTTTTTATCTGATTATTGAAATAATATAAATGAATTATTATTCAAAGAGGCGAAATCCACCCTCGTCAAGATAGAATATCCGTCTTAAAATTCAGAAATAATAGATTTGAAAAAAAGGAAAAGACCGCGAAGCGCGATCTTTTCTAAGGATGTCTTTATTATACTCACAACAAATCCATTGTCAATGTGGATAATCTAATATAGGGGGAATGGCATTGTATCTGTCGCACAATGTATGTTTTGCGACAGGCATGCTTTTTTATTTAATATATAGCGGAAATCATCTCTTCCCCGCCTAATTTAATAATTTATTAATATAATCTCTTAAATCATCGCCGATGTCTTTTCTTTTAATGGCAAATTCTAAATTAGCTTTTAGAAAATTTAATGGATCTCCAGTTGTGAGCCATTTTCCTTCAATATTGTGAATCAAAACCTTTTCTTCTTTAGCCAAAATACTCACTGCATCTACCAACCAAAGTTCATTATTCTTCCCTTCTTTCAACTTCTCAATTATTGGCAATATTTTTGGAGTAAATAAGAATCTGCCAAATGAAACTAAATTAGAAGGAGCATCCTCAATTGATGGCTTCTCTACAATCTTTTCTAATACATTTTTTGTTCCGTCCATTATTTTCACAATCCCATATTTGCCAACAAGATTTCTATCAATTTCTTTTACAGCAATCACACCTGCGATATCAGGATTTTTTTGATAGACATCAAGAAGTTGCTGGCATACAGGAATTTCAGACATTGTGATATCATCCCCATAAAGATAGAAAAAAATCTCATCATTTTTTACTAATTCGCTTGCTATCCTCAAAGGAGTGGCATTGCCATAAGGCATAAATTTTTTCTGACGAAGATTTATAAAATTTGCCATTTTACTTGTTTCTAATACTTTTTCTAATAAATCCTTTTTGCCTAATTTTTCTAATTCAAATTCTAATTCAAAATTTGAATCAAAATGATTTTCAATTGATTGACCACCTTTTCTTGTGACTAATATTATATCCGTCACACCGGATTCAACTAATTCCTCTGATAATACCTGAATAATTGGCTTATCTACTATTGGCAATATTTCTTTTGGAATAACTTTTGTTGCCGGCAAAAATCTTGTCCCCATTCCGCCGGTTGCAATAATCGCCTTTAAGTTTTTATATTCTTTATTCATAAATTTGGGAATATTTTTCTTATAAATTTATAATTTCCTGATACCCCCTCCGCCGTAGGCGGAGGGGGTATCTTAATAACTATGGACTATTTCATAAATTTGGAAATATCTTTCTTATAAATTCAAGAATGCCACCAGATAGCAAAACCAACTTATCAAATATCTTCTTAAAAAAATCCTTTAAATTTATATCTAAATTATTTAAATTAATTTTATCTTTAATATCATCTAATCTATCCTTTATATTTATTTGCTCATCTATAAATTTTGTTTTTTCTGATAGCCAATTCTCAAATTTCTCTAATGAGTTTTTTATATCTGTTGGCAAAATAGATTTGAAATTATCCTCATCTAATACATTTTCCCAATCAGAAACAGAGGCAGTTGCTACACTCCCCCACCCCATAATAATTATTATTGATAATAAGATTATTTTTTTAATACTTGACATAGTTTTATTATTATTGTCCCTACCTCTTTAAATATCCCAGTGGATTTACTGGACCACCGGCGGGCATTAGCCCGCAATACTTACTGCTCGTCATCCTAAATGTTGGGCTAAAATAGACGGAAAAATGTAAATGAGAGCCCGTAGAAGCCCCAGAATTGCCCATATACCCTATCAAATCCCCTCTTTCTACGGTATCACCAACTTTGACCGAAGATAATGATAAATGAGCATATAGAGTAGTCAGATTATTATCATGCTGAATAACAACGAATTTACCATAAGCCGCCTTATAACAATATCTATCTTGATTTCCTGTTGCGACAACTTCTCCTGCCTCAGCCGCTCTTATTGGTGTGCTTAAGTAAGCGGCGACATCAATTCCATTATGAAATGGGCTTTTATAAATTCCTCTTGAATAAAAATATTTTGCATCTTTCGTCTCTCCATATCCCTGAGTCAATCGACCATCTGCTGGCCACCCTAATATTCCGGGAATTTCCATCGGAAGCATGCTTGGGTCAATTTGAGCTCTTAATGTTTCTTCCAATAAGATAATTTCAGATTCTACTTCTTCACGAAGTTTGCTTATCTCATCTAATAAATTTTGATAATTTTTTTCTTGATTTTTGGTCTCCACCAATAAGACATCTTTTTCTTTTTCAAGATTAGATGTTATTTCTTTTCTGTTTATAAGATTTTTTTCTGTATATTCTTTCTCCGATTTTTTATTTCTTGTATCCTCTTGTTGTTCCTCAAGTCTATTTTTCAAATCTTTTAACTCACCCAAATCATCCTTTATTGTTTTTCCAAAACCCAAGACATTCTCAATGCTCAGCATTTTATCAGATAATTCGTCGTTTGTTAATATAATGCCGATTGCTGTATCTGTTTTTTCTAAGTCATATAGACTTCTTAATGATTCTGCCAAAACAACCTTTTTTAATTCTATTTTTTCCTCTGTGCTTTGTGATTCTATATTTAACTTTTTCAATTCTAATCCTAATGTTTCTATTTGTGCCTCATTTACTTTTATTTTAAAGTTTAATCCATTTATTTCATTTCTAATTCGATATATTTCATTTGATAATGTCTTTTTTTCTGTTTGGGTTTTTGATAATTCCTCATTGTATTTTTCCTCTTCTTTTTCTAATTTTTCTAATGCGGATTGCTTCTCTTTGATTTGTTCTTGCAGCTCATTTAAATTTGCTGAAAAAACCACTTGTCCCGAAAAAACAAGTGTTAATATAATTGATAAGAGCATTGATATGCCTTTATAATAAGTCATATTGTTATTATCTATTCCTTAATTTATCTAATTATACCAAATTCCCCCCTTATTATCAATTTTAGAATTTTAATATCTTATGATAAAATATAAGCATTATGGAAAAGACAATAACTCTATCAAAAACTGAATATGATAAATTAAAGAAGCAGGCTCGTGCCTATAAGGTTTTAGCCAGCCAATTTTTTACTTCAAAAATAAAGGATCCCATCAAGGATATTGTAGATGATTTTAAGAATACTGATATTTATACTGATGAATTTTTAAAAGATTTAGAGAAGGGATTAAGAGAATCCTCTTATTAAAAAAACCGCCCTTTCGGGCGGTTTTTTTAGGATTTGATGTTTTTATTCTTGCTCCATTTTCTATTCTAAAATTTCACCAATCTTCTTTTCCACATCCTCTTCACCAGGAATATTTTCTAATTCCCCTTCAAGTTCTTCGGCAATTTTTCTTGTCTCTGCCTCCACTTTTTTTTCTTTCTCATCCTTAGTTTGCTCCTCAAGACTTTTTACAATATCCTCTGTTTTACCTGAAACAATAGGATCTTTATCTACTTCCATGTTTTCTAAACTCATAATTTTATATAAAATAACTCATAATTTTTCGACCTAGCAATTATATCATAATTAAAATAATCTGTCAAGAAGCATGTTTCTCTCCCCCCGCCGTAGGCGGGGGGAGGCTAATTTATGTCTTTTTATAACATGGCTTCAAAAAAAATCTAAAATTTCTTTACTTTGTTTATAAGCCGGGATAATCCCTCCCCCGCCGTAGGCGGGGGAGGGATATTATTATATCTCTGTTTCTATTTACTCTCTAGATATTCGAAATTTTGATTTTTTTTGGTTTTGATTTTAATGCTCTTTTTCTATCCCTCAATCTCATCTCGTATCTTGTCTCTTAAAACTTGGGGATTGGCACTGCCCTTGCTAAGAGCCATCACTTTACCAACAAGAAATTGAAGAGCATTTTCCTTCCCACTCTTAAAATCACTCACAGCAGAAGGATTCTCATCAATCGCTTTTTTAATGAACTCCGACAAACTATTATCATCAGAAACTTGCATAAGTTTTCTTTCACTTATTATTATATCCGGATTAGCCCCCGTGTCAAACATTTCAGAAAGAGCAATCTTAAATCCAGCCGACGAAATCTTATTATCATTCACCAAATCAATCAAATAAGCAAAATCCTCTGCCCCAAATCTTAAATCCCCTATCCCCCACGAATTTTTTATCATCATTGCCCTTAAATCACCAACTAAATAATTATAAGCAATCTTTTTGTTTTCAGAATCCATTTCAGAAGAAACCTTTTCAAAATAGTCGGATAATTCCAAATCATCACTCAACAAGAATGCTTGCTCAAAATCCAATTCAAATTCATCCATAAATCTCTTTCTTTTATCGGCAATCAATTCTGGGACTTCCAATGATATCTTTTCTAAATCAAATAATTTTTCTACTTCAATCACTGGCAAATCTGGCTCAGGAAAATATCTATAATCATGAGCATCTTCCTTTATTCTTTGAGAAAATGTCAATTTCTTATTTTCATCCCAGCCTCTTGTCTCCTGAATTACCTCCTCGCCTTTATTTAAAATATCGCCTTGTCTTTTTATTTCAAAATCAATGCTATCCCCTACTGCCTTAAATGAATTTAGATTTTTAATCTCCACTTTTGTTCCTAATTTTTTACTTCCCTCTTCTGCTATTGAGATATTGACCTCGCATCTCATCTCTCCCTTTTCCATATTGGCAGTAGAGATATTTAAATATCGGCAAATTCTTTGAAATTCCTCAGCAAATGTTTTTGCCTGATATCCATTTTCAATATCCGGCTCAGTCACTAATTCTGCTAATGGTCTTCCTGCCCGATTAAAATCAACAAATGAAAATTTCTTATCATCGCTATGAGCCAATCTTCCTGTGTCCTCTTCCAAATGAACCCTCGTAATTCTTATTTTCTTTGTTTTTGGATATTTCTCCCCTTTCTCTAATGGCAATGGGATTATCAATTCTGCCCCTTCAATAAATGGAAGGTCAAATTGGGAAATTTGATAACCCTTTGGCAAATCAGGATAGAAATAGTTTTTTCTATCAAATTTTGATATTTTTGCTATTTTACCATTGAGGGCCATCCCCAATTTCAAAACATTTCTTATTGCCTCTTTATTTGCTAATGGCAATGCTCCGGGATGAGCCAAGCAAATTGGGCAAATAT
This sequence comes from Minisyncoccia bacterium, assembly GCA_041550235.1. Lineage (GTDB taxonomy): Bacteria > Patescibacteriota > Minisyncoccia > UBA6257 > JAAZHW01 > JBFEPE01. The sequence goes on along the minus strand of JBFEPE010000003.1, from coordinate 54,500 downwards.
TTATATTCGGATGTTTTTCATCAGGGTCATTCAAACACCCACAAAACATCTTTGTTTTGGTTTTTAATTCAATATGTATTTCTAATCCAATTGTCGGCTTATATTTCATAATTTTATTATAAATTAAATTTAAAAAAATGTGTCAAGAGATAAAAAATCCAGATTAATCCTTATTTTATGCCATTTTTTATTATTTATCCACAATTTTCAAAAATATGTGGTATAATATGTTTGCGACTATATGTTGCTGAGTCATTGAGCTTTTTGCTCAATTGACAACAGGGAATATACTTATGGTATATTTGTGCCTGTCCTTTTTGGGAAGTTGTAGGACTAATAACAACTTCTTTTTTATTAACAAATATAATCCCCCAATGTATTGATATATTTAGACCTCAATCTCGGTGCTATTATAAACCCCGTAATGCATTTAAATTTGCCATTTTTGCTTGCGACACATCTCATTGCATAATAAGATCTCCCAAATTTTTCAGAAATAAAATAAATATTATTATTTTTTGGATTAATATCAGAATAACACATAATCAAACTTATAACAAAAAAATCCGCCCCCATTTCTAGCAGGCGAATTGATTAAAAATATTATTTATTCAATTTCAGTCTGTCGGCAAGATGATTTCTGTTCGAAGTATTTTTATTCATCAACTCTTCAATTTTAATCTTTTTCTTTTCCAATTTTTTTCTTAATTTTTTAAGAAAGTTATCAGAAAGCAGGTATTCTGCATCACCAATTATTTTTTTAACATAGGCAATGAATCCTATTTCCATTTTCAGGAAATCATCCAAACCATTAAATTTTCGAGATGATTCTTTTGAAAATTTGACTCCTTGATTGATCCAATATGTCCATCGCCTTGTAAAATCCATAACATCGGCAAGAACTAATAATTTCTCGCTGTTTGATTCGGGTTTATACGATCTAAACCACTTTTCATTAGGCAATTTCTCTAAATTATCTTGACCAAAAGAAGTAGCCAAAATATGTCTTTTCAAAAAATCAACATATTTTTTATCCAATTCTCCTTTGAGATCCCGCTCCATTAGATCGACGGCATATTCCTCATTGCTAATTCCTTCATTAGAAAAAACGGCTTGGCGATATGTATTCCCGCAATGTCCATCATCGTGCCTCCATGCACACTCAATTAGCAACATTATTTCTTCCTTGGTCAAAAAATCACTCTTTAAATTTTTCAAAAGAATCTTCAAGTATTTAACTACGTTCTTAATATGCTCTCTGTTATGATAGGGGTTATTTAAACCCCTCAGTCTTAACAACAATATTTTTCTTCCTTTTTTTAAGATTTCTTTAACATTATTCATTTTTACCTCCTTTTCTGAAAACATAATAACACAAAACAAAAAAATGTCAAAAAAAGGAGATATTTCGTAGTTCAGGGTTATTTATCTTTAAATAATTTGATATAACTATCCATTCCAAAAAGTCTATTTCTTGAAAAGCCAGTCCTCTCAATCAAAATACCAAGATTAACAAAATCAGACACCAATCTATTGGCGGTATTACAAATCTCCATAAGAATTTAATTCGCCCAAAAGTCTTGCCGCATTTTCAAGATAGATAAATATTTTATCATTTTTAATGTCAAAGCCCTTATTTATAAGCGATGGCAAAAAATACTCATATTTCGAGAGTTTTTTATTATCAATAGCCTCTTTTTTCCCTGCTGTGTATTTATCCATATCTGCATTATAACATATCATCATTTAATTGCCTAAATTAAAAATCCATATTCGCATTTGGAGACTCAAATGATAATATAAGAGGGCAAAATTCCTATTTTTCCCTCCTTTTCTTACAAGATAAACAATCACATCTTTAAATTATTTTTAATCCCTCCCTCGCCTATGGCGAGGGAGGGATATATGCCATTGTTTTATATTTTTACAGGAACTATATATAAATCAAATTCCATTCCTAATTCTCACCTTCTATCTTTTCGTCAAAAATCCGAATAAGCGATATCTTTAAATTAACAAAATTTGACATGATTTTATTTTGTGATAAGTTGAGATTAGATTTTGCCACCGAAACAAATCTTTTAAAAATAAAAAGGGGCCATAAAAATTAGGAGGAAAAAATGCCAAAAGTAGAAAAAGTATTTATTGCTTTTCGTGTTTTTTATAAAATAGTCAAAGATAATAACACAAGTATCACTAGTGAACAAATTATCAATGCTAGATCACCGACAGATGCTTTGGAAATAGTGAAGAGAGAATTATCAAGGGAAAGAAAAAAAAGATTTGTGAGAGTTATAAAAATACTCCCACCATACCCATCAAAAACAGTGCTGGCGGAATGGAGAATGAAACCTAAAAAAGGACCATTAAAAAATTACTTTTTTCAAATAAGGGGAGAAGCGGGAGAAATAATTGACACTGATACTAATGAAATGAGTGGAACTGAGCCTTATGATGTTATATTAAGATTGTTAGATAAACTCAAAAATGAAAATGATGTATTTCATATTGCTGTATATACTACTGCCTATTCATTACTTAAAGATTTATTATTAGATTTCAAAAAAGAAGATCCAATTGAAGAATGGTGGAAAGAAGAATAATAATTTTTTTAACATTTAATATAACTCTTTAAGAAAAATATCCCCTTGCAATCGTGAGGGTATTTTTTATTCAACATTTAATGAATACAGCCCCTTAGACCTTAAATCATAGAAAAGGAGATGGGCATCATCTGGACTTAAATCAATTCCTCTTATCTCAAAAACAGATTGCTCAATCAATGGCTCTGCCTCAAATGTCTGTAAATTTATTTTGTAAATTGCCTCGCTTAAATTAAAAGCCCCTTGATAATAATCATCAGGCCAAACTGCGGCTAACGGAATATCCTGGGATATTGCACAATAAAGAATTGGCTCTGAATTAGAGAAAACACATTTTTCAGGAAGGGTAATGTCGGGAAATGTCCCCAACGAAACAGCATCCTTATTTATCAATTTCAAAGAAGGATTTCTACCCTCTTCCTGAGTGAAGAAAAGCAATCCATAATTTCCCAATTTATCCCATTTCAAAATTAAGCCATTACCTGTCAAAAAATTTTCAAATGTTCTTGTCTTGAAGTCATAGACCAAAGAAGTTTGATTTATTAAACCAGATGGTTTTTGAGTTATATATATCTTATCATCTGCAATCCATGATAAAATTAAATCCCTCGCCATTTTCAAATTGAATATTGTTTCTTCGCCTGATAAATCATCATTCATTATCCCTAAATATCTACTCTCAGGAGTCTCTTCTTCTTGATAATAAAGAGGGCTATCAGAATAATAAAACAACAACTCATCTCCTTTTGGCGACCAAGATGTCGCCCAAATATTTTGATCTAAATTTTTCAAGTCATTTGTTTCTAAATCCAAGACGGAAAAAAGAGATTGATTATTGCCCTCGGGAGCATATTCAATCAATATCTTATTTAAAGACGAAGGATAAACACTCAAAACATTTTTTAAATTAACACCTAATTCTATTTTGCTTTCTTGGACTTGTGGGTTAAAGTATTCTGCCTCCCACAACCCACTTCCTTCTTTGAAATATTGAACCGTAGTTGTCGCTACAGACCAAAAAGAAGTGATGTCTCCAGTGGCAATTAATTTTAATTGCTGCCTCTGCTCGGGCAACAATGTTGCCTGTGGCAAAGCCGATGGTAGCACTATTTCTTGCTCGGGCAATCCCGATGATAATTGCCCCGGATTCAGCACTTCACTCTCAGAACTAAAAATCCACCAAATTATGATAATGGATAAGATGAGAATTATTCCAGCGAATGATAATATAAATATATTTTGTCTTGACATATTTTTATTTAAAATTGAACATATTTACTGAGACACATGCCCGCTAATATCCTTTCATCTCCTTTATGCCTTGAATTTAAATCATTTAAGGCCTGTTGCTCACAACCATTATCTATTTTATTGGAAAGGATTGTATAATCTAAATAGCCAAATATATCTTTCGTGGACTTATTAACACAATTCCAATACACCTTATTATATTGTGTATTAATCCTATAACAATTTTGACTCAACCAAATCTCTCTTAAATCTTTTTCCGAAATATCTCCGCCGATATCTAAATCCTCTAATTCCGTCAGGCGGGGGTTTATTGTATTCAAAAGAACGAATGAGCCGAAAAGAAGGGCAAGGCCACCTAATGCACTCCAAATTTGCGAAGTTGCATCCTTTTTTGTATTAACATTATCTCTTGCAGCCGCATATCTTGTTCCGGCAAAAACAATAATCACTGCTGCAATAAAAACACCTGCCCCCAAGGATATTTTATAAAGCCCCGATAAATAAGCGGCTGGACCGGAGACACATTCCAATCCAAAAATTGGAATTTCTAATGGAAAATCACCACCGACACAATTTGTTTTAGCAAAAACAGAACTTGAAGGAATCAATATATTGATAAAAATAAATATTATTATAATTTTCCAAAATTTAATCATATGTATTATATTTTTTTACATTTAATTATGAAACAGGATGTTTTTTATTATTTATTACTTTTCCCTATAGCCCCCCGCCTTCGCGGGGGGCTATATAAGATTTTAATTAATTTATAGACCGCCACCACCAGTTGAAATAACATTTAACTCACCTATATTTCGAATAAGAGAATCACTGCTACTGCTTAAAATGACCTTTATATTTCTTTCTTTTTTCTCACTCAAATCAACAAATAAATTCTCTCCTCTTTCAACAAATTGATACCTCCCATCAATAAACCATTGAGCCCTATAATTATTATCCATTTGACTGAAAAAATATGCTTGAGTCATTAAAATCACTTCATTTGATGTTGTATAAAGTGAGTTTTCTTTGATGGTAAAATCTCCATTATCTGGCCATATTAAAACTTTTGGCTGAACAATTGGTATTTCTATTTCCTCACTTGATGATGAGCCGTTTGGAAAAATTATCTCAACCCTCACATTGTATGAATCTGATAAATAATTTTCTATACGAAATCTAAAATCAATCATCCCTGCCCCTTCGCTTATTAATTCATCATTTAAATACCACTTAAAATTCCAATTGGATGGATTTAAATATACTCCGCCAGAATAAACAAATGCTTGAATACTTGCCTTTATGACGGAGTTCATAGTTGCTAATTTCTTGCCTGAATATTCAACTGGTGCCTTGCTGTCTGCCTCCCAAGAGAGATGAAAAAAACCGGAGCCATTTTGAGCGGTAGCGATATTTGTTATTAAAAATCCAGCAAATATTATAATTGATATAAAAAATATTGATTTTATAAAATGATTTTTCATATTAATTATTGATTAGGTGCTTTTTGAGCTAAAAATTATCATCAATAGAACTATTATTCTCCATGTCCCCCATTCTACGACTGGTATTCCTTCGGCAAAGCATGCCATCCCGTATCTCATAATCCCCTGTCCTTTGTTGGCAATCAAAAGAAATACGGCTGGGAAAACAAAGGATAATATATCTAATATCCATGAAACTATTAATACTGGACCTGCTAATGTAAAGATATCAACTACATCAGCCAAAAGAATAATTGGCAAAAAAATCAAAGTTCCCATTATTAATGTCCCCTTTTTTGTTATTTTCCCTATTGTTCCTGATTCTTTTTGAGATGCTCCCTCTCTTTTTCTTCCAACCGGCAAGAATCTTGATAGTTTTGGTCTAATGGTTCTCGCTCCGCCTGTTGGTATTTGAGGTTTTCTCTGTGGAACTTGTAATGGTTTTTCAATTTTTGTTTTTGTCTCCTCCGCCATATTTTTCTTCGCCTCGCCGAAGTTTCAACGAAGGCGAGTATAATTCCCCTCTTATAGAGGGGTGGTCCAGCCCCTGTCCGCAGGGGCTGGGACGGGGTGTTTCTCCCCTTCTTTGTCGTCATCCCCGCGAAAGCGGGGAGATATTTTCTTTGATTATATTATACCACCATTATATTATTGCTACAATTTAGATTATCCCCACTTTTTTCTTGTCATGCCCGTCCTTTCTTTTCATTCCCGTCCGCCAGAGGCGGATAATACTCCGGCGGCCTGCCCGCCTTCGGCGGGGAATCTCTATCTCCCCAAAAAATCTAAAATTTCTCTATTTCGTTCGTAAATAGACAAATTATATCCATTCCCGCCAAGAAAGAAATTGCTTTGCAATTTATTTCTTGTCTCCGCGATGATCAATTCTCCGCCATAGGCGGATCCGCCTCTGGCTGGAAAGAACTCGTTTTGCCTCTATTTGAAAATCGGCAAAACTCAAACATTTGAATATATAGATCATCGCTCCCCATTCCTTAATTTGTTTCTATTTACTCTCTATATATTCGAAATTTTGATTTTCTTTGGGAGTTGTTAATCTTGTCTTATAATTCTCCGCCAAAGGCGGATGTGCCACCCTCTAATAGAAGGGTGGTCCGCCTCAGGCGGGACGGGGTGTTTTCTCCTTCGCCCGCCGAAGTCTCGACGAAGGCGGGGTGTTCATCCTTACCATTATAAATCAAACCCAACCCCTACTATTGACATTTTTATAAATATATTACATCATACTATCAGGAAAGTCAGATTTCCTGATGTTTAAAAATAAAATAATAAAATAAAACGAATAGGAGGAATAAAATGAATATCGTATGGATTGATTGGTTTCTGAATGAAACCGAAAAACAAAGAGAGGTTGCCAAAAATCTTGGACACCAAACATTTGCATTAACCCCGAAGACAGATGATGAGGTTGTTGATTTCTTAAAAGAAAACAACATTGAGATTATTCTGATTGGATTTTTTTTGGGGATGGTCTGCGGAAGCGAAGTCATTGCGAGTCTTAGAAAAAAAGGATTTAATTTTGATGACTATGTTTGGATTGATAACTCTGGCGATCCCAATCTTTTTCCCGAAACAAGAGTCCGCTTTCACTATCAGGCGAGTAAAGATATTGAAAAGTTTTTGACTATTCTTAAAGAACAAAATCTAAGAAAAGGATTTGCAAAACTTGGTGGGTATATCTATGGGGCGAAGGAGGCATCGAAAAAAAATTATTTGCAAATGAATTCACTAGAGGCAGCCCTTAAAAACGGTGATGTTGAATGTGTTTCTCGCGGAATAGAAATAGCTTTAAGTGCTTTTGCATTGGAAGAAAAAAGATATTTTTACTGGGCACATTCAATGAGTCATTATATTGATGGCTTGTGGAAATTATGGAAAAAATCAAATAGCCAAACAATTTTTGAGGGAATAAAGAAAATTTATCTTTCTCTATTTGAAATGGCAGAAGTGCTTGAAAAAAACCTTAAATATCTTGTTGGGGAAAATTCTTTTAGCGATTGCTACCTAGACAGATTTTGGGATAGCATTTTAAAGGTCTTCCCTTTTGAAAATTCGCCTGAATTTTTGTTAAAAGTTGGGGAATTTGGCTTCACAAGAGAAAACCTGCAGGGATTGATCAATCAAGGACGAGTTTCTACAGAGGAAGAAAATCTTATTTCTTGGTTTGGCTTTGAGCCAAGTAATGACTTGAAAGAGCAGTGGGCATTCCGAGATTTGATGGAAAGATTTATAGATGAAAATGAAATCACGATTGAACGACTTGAGCAAATTCAATCAAAAGAGGCATCTAATTCTTATCTTGATGGAATGATAAGAGAAGTGAAAGGAAAAGAGATGACTGGAGGGGGAGATGAGGATGAAGATAAGGATATTGGAATAACTAGAATCGCAAGAAGAATAAGACATTATTTAAGATGCTCGCATTCCGAAAAAATAAAGCAGTTTATTGAAGAAAACAGAATGGGATGAAGTATAAAAATTAGAAAGCATTTGGGGAGAAATCCTCAAATGCTGTTTTTTTATTTCAAAAAAAATCAAAAACAAAAAATTTAAAATCCTTGGGATTCGCCAAATTCTCTCTTTGCTTCTGCTATCTCTAATAATTGAGCGGGGTTTGTTGTGATTATTTGATCCTCAGCATAAGAAGCAATGACCTTAATAGCAGCATGCTTGAGACCAGCAAAAAATATCCCCTCTCCAATATCCGCCTCAACCAATAATTGCTTTTCAGAATTAGTTAAACTGAATGTTTCAGCAACATTATCAATAGAAGCAGTAGATTGCTTCATCAACATTTGAAGTGCCGAGTTCGTGATAATAGGCATTCCTTGTGGCGAGCGAATAAAATCATCAACATCTTGAGTGATGGTAGTAACTCCCAAAAAATATTTACGGCATCTTTTCACTAATCCAAATAAGAAATCTGCTCCCGCAGGAAACTTCATCATCCACCATGCCTCATCAATTATCAATATTCTTTTCTTCACATTAGAACGAATAAGGTTCCAAATATAATTAAGAATAATAAACATTGCTATTGGACGAAGTTCATCTTCTAAGTTTCTTATTCCAAAAACAACTAATCGATTTACAATATCAATATTAGTAGGGCGATTTATAAATCCACCAAAACTTCCTTTTGTGAATTTATATAATCTCTCAGAAAGATTAAGCCCCCCTTCCATACTTTCCAAAACGGTTTGTAAGTCTTCCATTAAGGGCGGAGTGATAATAGAAAAATCACTTTCAGGGGTAATGTCTCTTGATGAATAAGTTTCGCTGATTGCCCTATCCAATATTCCTGCTTCTTCAGATGATAAATCACCGAGCATTATTCTCAACAAACTTGTGAGGTTTAAAACATTAGACTTCAATGCTTCGGCTGGACTTTCGTCGGGCATAAGAGGGGGCAAATCAAATGGATTGATATTGTGAGGAGAAGTGAGGGAGATATCAATATATGAACCGCCAACGGTATCACAAAGATATCTATATTCATTTTCAGGGTCAATAACCAAAACATCTGTATCTATCATTAATGACCTTAAAATTTCTAATTTTGTGAAATATGATTTTCCGCTACCTGACTTTGCAAATATAACCATATTTCCATTTTCCAAAGAAAATCTATCAAAAATTATTAAACTATTATTATGTCTATTTAACCCAAAAAGTATTCCAGAATCTGATGTTAAATCAACGGAAACAAACGGAAACATACTTGATAATGGTGATGAATTTAAAACACTATGAACTTTCAATCTATCTAACCCCAATGGAAAACTTGATTCTAATCCCGGTGCTTGTTGAAAAAGAGCGGGCTTTGCATAAATCATTCTGCCCTCCAAAAATGAGACAACCTTGCCTTCCACATCGCTTAATTCTTCCATTGTATCAGCATAAATTGTAATGTATACACCGACATTGAAAAGTTTTTCTGTTGCTTGTTGCAATGAGTCTCTTAGATTTTCCAGGTTTTGATATGCCATATCCAATGCGGGGTCTCTCACAAATCCCTTCTCTTGTCTTTCTGCTAATTGTGCTTGAACTTGAGCGGTCTTTTTTCTTAATTTTTTCAATGCAGAGCCGGTATCAACTGGATGAACAAATATTGATACATCAACGGTTTGGTCTATATTTATAACCGGCGAAAACCATCCCGTAGAAAGATATCTTGGATAAGCAATGATAAATAATGTTTTCACAAAAAGATTTCCAATTTTTAAAAAATTTGATTCTACTTCTAATGCTGGGGGAATCAAAAGATCCCTCGCTGTTTGCGGTCCAAATTTATATACTTCGGGAATAGCCACCGGCTGGTCTTCTCCTTTTTTTGAAAATGGTAAGAAATCTGCTATCGCCATATTTTTTTATCTTATTTCTTATTCCCCTCTTATAGAGGGGTGGCTCGTCTCTTGGCGGGACGGGGTGTTTCTCCTTTGCCCGCCGAAGTCCCCTGCCCTGCCGTAGCTTTAGCGAAGGCGGGTCGACGAAGACAGGATGTTCATTAATACTATTATAAGTCAAACCCAACCCCCACTATTGACAAATATATTTATTTGTGATATAATGTTGGCGGGAAATTTGATGGTTGAGTTTCCGTTAAGATGTTAAAAATTAAAAAAATAGGAGGAATAAATAATGACTAGAAAAAAAAGAGATCTTTATTCAAATGCTAGAATAAACAAGGAAATGACTATTGAATTTGTGGACTCAGACGAGGTTATTCATCTTGGTTGGACTATTAAAGAAGTGTCATTCCGAGATGGGATATTTGTAAAAAACATTCTGCTCAAGAGTAATAACGGTAGCACCTTGAATTGCAAACCAAAAACGGATTATAGTATTCCTACCCCTACTAAAGGGCTTGTAGAAATTAATTTTCGAAACTGGCTCAATTGGGGAACTCCCGAAGATTTTAATAACGGGAAATCAGTACTTGCGGCCGTGGTAAAATTTTAGTTATTGCCGAAAAGGGCGGGTGAAAAAACACCCTGCCCCTTTTTATTAAATATCCTCAAATATTTTTGGGATCTTCTTTTCCTTCTTTTCCGGATTATAAAGATTATAATAAAGCTCCAATAAATCTTCTGTCTCCAATCTAATACTCCTCACTCCGGTTGATCTCAATCCAGCCATTACAGAATCTACCCTATGCTTTAACTGAATTTTTTGTGACTCAAAATTCTCCTTTTTCTTATTTGCCTCATTGTTAGACTTTCCCTTTCCAAAAGGCAAAAACCCAATAAATTTTGAGATTGTCTCTTCTGCCTCAACTGCCAAAACACTATAGGGAACAACGACATAAAATCTTTTTGACATCACATTGGCAACATTCACAAGCGAGCTTATGAAACTTATATATTCTGTTGTTTGATTTTTTAATAATGGATTTTCTTCTTTCTCGCTTCTCTTACCCATATCTCTTAGATAACTATCAATATTTAGCTTTCTTGAATGAGTAATGAATTGAACTGAAAAATCTAATCTATTTAAAAGACCTTGAAATGAGCCAATAATTAAATTTTGCTCGTCTTCTGATTTCAAATCAAAATTTATTCCAGAAACCATTATAACGGCTCTTAATGAGCCGTCCTTTAATACGACGGAATCGTCCTTTATTGTTTCTATACTTACAAATTGTTCTGTTGATATTTCTGCTGGCATATTTGTTGCTATTTATCCAATTTTTTGGCAAATTCCTCTAATTGCTCAAGAGTCATTCTCTTCTGCTCCTCAACCTTTTTCTTTACTTCTATCTTTGGAGCAACTGATAATTGCTTACTTTTTTCTGGTCTTCTCCAAACATAGAGTCGCGGAGAGATAAAATATCTCAAAGCATTCAATGCAACCTTATCAAATCTTTGCCCATTTATCTTCACAAATGCCAACGACATTCCTAATGCCGCAATTATTCCTCCAAAAATAAAGAACAACCAAAATTGAAAAATTTTAAATAAAGCAAATAGCAAGCCCCCAGTTATTGCTAAAATTATAAATTGTCTCAATGAGAGAGGCCCGATAATCTTATCCTCTATATCAATAAATTGTGGCACTTGGAATGTTGGCATATTAAAACTTTAATTTTTTTAGATTTATTATATTTTCTTTTTCTTTTGTTTTTTCTTCTGCTATTGCCTTTGTCTCTAATTCTTCTTTTTTCTCAATTACCATTTTCCCTACTTCTTTTTCTTTTTCTGCCATTGTCTCAATCTTTTTTTCTTCTTTTTCTTTTTTCTCCACTATTATTCCCCCTACTTTTTTTTCCATTATTTTTCCTGCCATTTCCAGTTTTTTCTCCATCATCAATCCTTCATCTGCCATTTCTTTTGGCGATGGAATAGTCGTTTTTTCTACTGCCCCCGGTTTTTTCTCAATTTGTGGAGGTGGGGATAAATTATCAGCAGTAAAATTAACTATTTTAGTTGGCTCGTCCTTCTTTATTTCTAATCTTGAAACTACTTCTTCTTTCTTTTTTTCTACTTGCTCAAATACACTTGAAATTGGAGATTTTGTTTGTAGTGTTGGCTTTACTTTTGCTTCTTCTCCTCTAATTGAAATTGGCTTAAATTCTTTTCGGACTTCTTCCTTCTTCTTTATATCTACCATTGGGCCAATTTTTTTGGGAGCAAAACTTTTTGGAAATATTTTTTTCTCAAATTTCTTTTCTTCAAATTTTTTCTCCTCTTCTTTCTTTTCTTCTTCCTCTTTTGGAATTATTGTTTCTTTTTTAATTTCTTCTATCTTTTTTATTCCTTCAACTTTTTCAACTTTCTTGATTCCGCCTTCTTTGAAAATCTTATGGGCTTTTTTTATTTCATCACGAATAGGCAAAAAAATGCTTCTATCAATATCTATTGCTAAATCTCTTGCAATTAGCGGATCTATTCCTAAGTCTTTAGATAAATCTTTTGTAAATTCTTCGTGATTATATAATCCGAGCAAAACATAGCCGACTGATGATACTAGTCCCTTTATTTTTTCTGTTGGAACTTTATGCATTAAGACGGCATTTTCAATATCCTTAGCTGTTTCACGGCTTGATATTGTCTGCCTTAATTCAGGAGATAGCCCCTCCATTATTTTTATTATATTTTCTTTTGTGGGAATTGTTGCCAACATATTTTTGCTATATAAACATTATACCCTATTTTTTATTTATCCACTCATCTTTTGATTTGCCTAATTGCCTTATAGTTAATTGAATAATAAAAATAGGAATATCTTTTTTGCTGTGAGAATTGGGAACTTTTATTCTACAATTTTTATTACACATAAATTGATGATCTCCCCCTTGAAAAGGACCTTGCAACCCAAAGCCCTTAAGTTTCTTAATAAATTCCTTTCTTGATAGAGGGGTTAGTTTAGGCATATTGAACTTGATTCTTGGGATGAAGAATACTCTCTAAATTAATTCCGCCGATTGGGGGGATAGTGTCGCCTTGTTGAATACCCAAAAGAACCCAACCTTCAATAACATTGGCTAATTCTTGTCTCGCATCCTCATAAGTCGCTCCTTGTCCCCAACAAATTGGCAATTCCTCAACAAAGGCAATGTAGACATTTTTTTCTTTATCTATTTTATATTTTGCCTTATGAAGGGCTGCTTGAATGTATTTTTGAAATAAAGTCATATATTTATTATATTATACCTCACATTTTTTATTTAAAATTCTTGACTACCCCGCCCCGAAGGGGCGGGGTAGTCTCTCCTTCTCACTCTTGAAAAATATATCAATACAAACATTATAACTTATAAAATATAATCAATATTGACAAATTCTTTATTTGTGATATAATACACCCAGCCAATTACGGTGAGAATTAAAAAATAAATATAGATTAAAAAAGGAGAAATTAAAATGGATATTCTAAAAGCTTTATTTGGAAAAGCAAAAAATTTATTGATTGGTTTTGCGGCAGTTTTTGTTTTTTGGTTGATTCTTTTTCTGATAATGTCCCTCATCCCACTTCCATCGGTTGTTCTCCCTGCTTCAATAGTTATAACCCTTATAATCACCTTCTTCTACTTGAAAAAAGCCTTTCTGATAGTTGAGGAGAAAACAGCAGTCGCTACTCAATTTCTAGGTAGAGATTCCAGGATTCTGACAAAAGGACCCCATTTTATATGGTTCCCCCTTGAGAAAAAAGTGAAGAAATTAGGTAAATATGAAATCAATCTCATGAAAAAAGTTTTTCCAAAGACCTATAATGACATAATTTGCGAAGATAATGTCCCATTAAAATTTGATATGCTAATTGAGACTCAAATTCATGGCACAAACAAGGAAAATCTAATATCAAATGTGCGAAATTTTACCTACAAAACAGATAACCCAGATGCCACACTATTATTTACAATAGAAGGGGGAATAAGAAGTCTCGCTAGAGAAAATGGGACATGGATTAATTTGAAATCTAAAGATACGATGGAGTTATCAAGGATGATTGAAAATCACCTTGATGAAAAATTTGGACAGGATGTGGTTTGTAAAATACTAAATATTGAACCAGAAGACCCAACACTTCTTGCTTCTTATACTGCTATAGAAAAAGCAAAAAAAGAAAAAGAAGTCGCTAAAGAGAAAGCCGAAGCAAAAAGAATAGGAGAAGAGGAAGAAATTAAGGCGGTTGAAAAGACGATAAAATCCCTCATGGAAGAGTTCAAAATCACATTTAAAGAAGCCCTTGGAATCGTCAGGTATCAAGATAATCAAGGAATTCTCAATACTTTCGCAGAGAATGGCAATACGCTGATTACACAAAACCCACTTCAATATGTTGCTGATTTGTCTGGAATGATCGATCTCAAAAAAAAGTAAGAAAAATTATAAATTTTATTATAATCAAACAGAGTGTTTTGAAATTTCAAAACACTCTGTTTTTTTATTTCATCATTCATTCAATTTTCTTTCTGCCCATTCATTAAATGGTCCATCTTCCAATGTTAATCTATTATTTTCTATATCACTCGCGGTGACACCCTTATCCATTAATTTGTATAACAAATCTTTGTTTATTATCTTGCCTTGATTTGCCGTTCTTTCAGCTATATTATCAAATTCAATCTTTTTTAATTCTGCTGTATCAAGAGGCGGAGGCATTTGCTGCCCGGGAGATGGGGTTGGGGTTGGGGTAGGGCCGCCTGTTGGTGGAGGAGTTGGGGTTTTTACTGGTGGTGGTTGGAATGGTTCTTTTACCTCCTTGTATTCCTCTTGATATTGAGAAGTTCTATCTTCTGGCTGAGGTTCGGGTGATTTGACTCCCAAATCATTTGCAATATCTCTCAATGTGCTTTCAGTCAAAACAAGACCAGGTGAAAAATCTCCACCTTTTGGCTTATCATTACCCAAACCACCATAACCCAATGTATTTGCGGCACTCACACCCTTTTGACCACCTCCAAGTTCCTCAACCACATTCTTCATCAACTTACCTGCTTGACTTGGACTCATCTTATCAATTACCTTGTCGGCAAATCTGCCATATTTTTGTTTTGAGGCAACAACTGCTAATGCCTGATTTGAAATAGAATCTGGATTCTTAAATGCCTCATCTTTTTCAAAATTAATAGCCATCTTATCTGCATCAAATCCCTTAAATTGATTAGCAAGAGCTCTCTTATATGATTCTGCCAATATGTCTTGATCGCTCCATTTTGGATCTGCCTTCATAATCGCTCTTTCCTCATCGCTAATTTGCTTCTTAGCCAATTCGCTACCTGCTTTTGTATCCAATCTATTCTTCTTAATATCATCATATCCTTTCGCTAAATTCTTAAATTCATCTGTCCAATAAGGATTTTCTTTCTTTAGATTAGCCAAATCATCTTGCATATTATTTGCCTTATAAATACCCTGCAAATCTTTGAAATGTTTTTCATTTGCAACACCTATTTTTCTTTGAGCGGCAATTTTTTCATATCTATCAAATTGCCCTAATTCCAACTTCCTCTTTATTTGATCATTTGACATATTCTTCATTCTTTCTTCACCCTGCTTTACTAAACTCTCTCTCATCTTAGGAGCACCTGCTGATAATTTCTCAATTCCCCTTGTCATTGCCTTAAAGGGAGCTCCAACAATAGGAACTTTTGATGCACCACCAACAAATTTGCCAAGTCCTGTCCGCCACTTTTCAGGAACTATAAATCTTGTTGCAATACCTGTCCCCTCCGATAAGAGACGAGCGCCAGTTTGGGTAACTCTTCTGCCAGTTTCTTTTGTCTTTTTCCATGCATAATCAGTCGCCATTTTTCTTGCTTGGCCGGCAAGATTCAGGGCGGAGCCAGCGATTTTAAATCCCATTGATTGAGTAACCTTCATTCCAACCAACAAGAAAATTACAACAAAGAAAGAGTTTGTAAAAATATGTAATCCAAATATATTCGTTTGTGCTCTTCCAAAAAATAGACTTGAATGCTCTGTTTTTTCAGCTGCCTTCTCATCATCATAAAAATTATCCACTAATATTTTATTTGTGCTTTCTTTTCCAAAATCATCTATTACTTCTGTCGTGTAAAGCGATAAGAATATAAAGAAGGCAATTATTGGTGCTACGAAAACCCATTTCATAAATTCACTCCACCATTGATTAAAGAATCCACTAATTTGTTTGATTGGAATAACCTGTGCAACCCATGCAATTGGAGAGAAAATAAGAAGTATCCATAAATAAAGATTTCTAACAAATAGAATGAGAACTAATGCCCCGAGGACTAATGCATAAACAAATGAGAATATGACGACAAATACAGCCCTTCCGACCAAACCAAGTTCTCTATTTTGTTTTGATTCTTCTCCTCCCCCAGTTGAGCCTGCCAGTGATTGATCATTCGCCAATATCTTATTTAATTGCAATCGGTCACCAATTGCCAACCCAGTATTAGCGGGATTATATTCCACTTTGTCACCAAAAGGAGCTCTTAAGAAGTAAAAGAAAAATACTTGACTTATGTCAATGATAACTCCTCCTATCATCAAGCTAAAGTTTATTAGAACTGCCATTACAATTACCTTCCAAAGCATACTGCTGGCATTGTAATTTTGAACTCTTAATATTATTGCAAAAGCAAGATATATTAAAACTGCTATGAAGAGAATATTTGAAAAATCTCTTGTGATTCTCCATCCCAATCTCACTATCGGAAGTGTTGTAAAGTTTTGTATACTTATTACCCACGATAGAAGATTAATTTCTAATGCAATTAATTGCCCGACAATAAGTTGAACTAATGCAATAATACCCTTTACTGCCTCACTTATAACCCATTTACCTATAGGGAGAATTAATGAGCCAATCAACGAAGCTACTTCTGTGCCTATCGTTCCTATCGCAGACATCACACCTGCTTTTGCCTTAATAATCAAACAGGAATTTAAAGCAATCCCCGAAAAAACACCCAATTTTGTTTTTCGGTTTAAAATTGTTTTTTTCAAAAATTCTTTAATTTTTTTAGCGACATTATTCATTTTTTTACTTCGCCTCGCCGAAACTCTTTAGAGTGAAGGCGGGTTTCGCCCGCCGAAGTTTTAACGAAGGCGGGTATTATATATTAGAACACGGGTGGGGATGGGGATGGCAATGGAGGTGGAGAAGGCGATGGACTTGGAGAAGGCGATGGAGATTGATTTAATTGATACTTGCACCAAGTTGTGCTTCTACACAATCTTGCCCCAAATAATGTCTCGTCATTGCATTCAAGACATGATGATTTAAAATGCCCCACTCCATCATAATCATAAAATGGATACTCCCCTATTTCTGTTTGGCAAAAACAACCACCTGCTGGCGATGACAACCCAAAGAAATTAGTAACAGAATTTACTTCTTCCTCGCTAAATTGTTTTCCATTATTTGCCCCTGATTTCCATTCTGCATCTTTTGTGTGCTTGCAGAAAACAAAGCATGATTCAGATGCATATACTCCTCCAATGCCAGTGCATCTATTACAGATTCCATCAGCACAACCTGATGGCGGTCTTGCTCTCACAAATATTCCTTTCTCACAAGCAAGTAGGTTGTCATTATATGTCTTTTTGCCCCCTTCATCTGGGTCAGTATCATCAACACATTTTTCATTACACTCATCAGCAGTACTATATGTTTCTCTAACCCCCTCTAACATATTATCGTCCTCAAATACTGGTCTGCAAACAAATGCAGTTTTATTACAAACATAGAGCAATGGAGGAAGGTCGGGGATGTCGCCGGGGTCAGCCGACCCTCCGCCATCAGCCAAACCAAATAATCCATTCATTCCTGCCTTTATCAGTTGGTTTATTAGAGCATCTATAATTGCAGCTGCATAAGTGGTAAATTCATCTGCACTAAGAATTTTATCAATATCAACATTCAATGCCTTTTGAAGTTTTCCAGCAATTACTCCTCCGGGAGTAGTGATTTGCCACTTTAAGCATTTTGACTTCCCAGTATCGGGATCTTTGACTGCCTCAATACATCTTCTTGTATTTTGAAAACCAGCCTGCGAGCCAAATGCTTCTTTGAGTGTTATTTCTCTCAATACTTCCATCTCCATCTCTTTTTCGGCTATCATATTTGCACCATATATATTATTTTGCATTTTAAGAGATTCTCCAAAAGCAGCCAATCCGCCCTCAAAAAATCCTCTATCGCCCCAATATCTTTCAATGTCATTCACTACCCAATCCAATGTGCAAGCTGTTGAAGGCATTTGCTGAAAGCCACCCAAATTCAATCTAATATCATAGTTAAAGGGCGAACAAATTCTCTTATACTTGCTTTGAGAAAGATAATCTCCCACTGCATTAACTCCTGCCTCTAATAAAAAATCCTTCCAATTTGTAACAAAATATGGACCACCTCTAAAACCATTATTTATCCATGCCACTGTTTGCCCAACGAGATAATCCAATAATCTTATTCTTAAATATTCTTTCGCGATTTCTATTAAAGTTTCTACTACTTTTTTAATGAATGTTTGTGTTGCCTTATCAGCAACCGCCTTTATGCCCATAGCTAAGGGGCTATATGCAATAACTGAGACCGGCAAGCCTGCCTGAGCTTTTTTAAAAACAAAGGACATTCCCACTCCCTGAAATACGAATGTGAAAATAATGAATAGCAAAATTGTTCTTTTGAATGGCATATTATTTAATAAATAATTTTAAATCCATTTTTTTCAAGAGCAGAAGCAAATTCCAATCCCAAATCACTCAACTTATCTTCTGTTTCTTCTAATAAATTTATTGCAGTGAGAGACCTTAATGGGTCATCATTGATTTGAGCCAATGAGCCAAAAATAGATTTTTGAGAAATATATAAATTTATATTTTCCAAATGAAGTTCTATAAAATCACTTGGAACTTTTATTTTTTTCATTTTTGAAATTAATGAATCATACCCATCTATTATATCAAAAATATAACTTAAATTCTTGCTCTCATTGAATTTATTTAATCTATTTAAAATATCCAACTTATCAACTTCTTCACTTATGGTATCTCTATATTGAGTATAATATGAAAGAATTGCTTCTTGAGAATTATCCCCCCCAATATTTAAATCTTTTATTGTAATGAAGTCTTTTTTCAAACCAAACTCATTGCTGTAGTCTTCTAATGAGGTGGATATTATGCTATAACCGTCAGGAGTGAAAACACCTTGCGATGGGTCTTCATTAAATTCATTTGCCTCAACAAAACCAAGCGATAATTTATCGGCCAAGTCTCTTGTGAGGTTTCTTTTTTTTGATTGAGTAGTTAAGTATTGAGACAAATCGTTCACTCCAATTATTCCTAATTTTTCTCCATCTCTTTCTAATTGGAAACCGCTTGCTTTATTTTCTTGGTCGTTTTTTATATCGCTATTTATTCCAATCACCACCTCTTCCCCACCATTAGATATCAAAATAATTGCTATTATCAATGCAATTGAGAGAATTATAAATGAAGTGGCTTTCTTATTTTTGAAAATGTTTATCATTATCTATATTATAATTGTTATTTATTTTATTTAAAGGTGTGGAAAGATGATAATTTGATGATATGCCTTGCCCTGCTTCGCAGGGCGAGGCATAGTTGTATTATTATCTAAAAGTGTGGAAAGATCCTCCTCCGCCACAGGCGGAGGAGGATTGATAGTATTGTCCAAAATTGTGGAAAGATAAGAATATCCTCCCCCGCCCCTTCGGGGCGGGGGAGGTAAATCATCATCATTTCAAAAGTGTGGAAAGATAAGAACATGCTATTCCACCCTCTTTTTTGTCATTCCTGTCCGCCAGAGGCGGATAATACTCCGGCAGCCTGCCCGCCTTAGGCGGGGAATCTCAAACATAATTCATCATGTTTGCCGTGACTTTTAGACCTCCGCTCCGCCAGAGGCGGATATAAAATACTTCGCGGGCAGAATGTCTGCCACAGGCGGAGGTAACAAGAGAGAGAATAAAAGTGATAAATTTATTCAATATCCCCCCGCCGAAGGCGGGGGGATATTCTTGTCTTTTAAAATCATAGGCGAAATATAGTAAATTTTTGATTTTACTTTCAAAAATCAAAAATTGACTTATTATTAAATTATGTTAAGATATGGGCAATTCGGCAAAAGCAATCGCTTCTTATATTGCTTCGGCAACATAAGAAGAGGAAAGTCCGGACACCCAAAATATTTATTATTTTATTATTAAATATAAATATTGGAAAATGGATAGTTGGTAACACCAACCGCCCAGCACCACTTTTAGAAATAAAAGTGGTGCTGGATAGGGAAAGCGCCACAGAGACAATACTACCCAGCCCCACTTTTAGAAATAAAAGTGGGGCTGGAGAAAGGTGAAAAGATAAGAGATGTGATTTTCATAATTGCTACTCTTATGCGGGCTTAGTGATAAGCCATTGCTGGCAAGCCCTATCCGGTGCAAGATCAAATCGCTTTTTATAAGCGAAAAGGTGGATCGCTATAGAATAGTGGCGACACTATTCATAGATAAATGATTGTTGATACAGAATCCGGCTTATTATTGTTGAATTAAAAAACATCCTAACTTTTTGAGATTGGATGTTTTTTAATTATATCATCAACATTATGCCTTCTCTTTTTTCTCTTCTTCTCCCTCGGCTTTTTCAGCCCCTTCTTCTTTCGCTATTTCCTCCTCCTCTTTTTTTTCTTCAACTGGCTCTTCTTTGGCTGGCTCTTTTGCTTCTTCTTTCTTTTCATCAGCCACCTCTTCTTTAAATTCTTCTTTTACCGTCTTCTCCTTCTTAGAAGGAGTGAGATTGATTTTTTTCTTCTCTCCCTCAATTATTCCTTTTGAAACAAGCAAATTGTAAACCGTATCAGTTGGCCTAACTCCTTGCGATAACCAATATTTTATCTTATCTTCCTTTAATTCCGACATTTTGCTATGAGGATTATAAAATCCAAGGTCATCAATAAACCTACCCTTTAATTTTGATTTTTTTTCAGAAACCACCACCCGATAACTTATCTGCTTTTTTTTGCCAACTGGTCTTAATTTTATTGCTAACATATTATTTTTTCTTATTATTTAGATACCTATTATATTACAAATATTTTAACATTTGTCAAAAAGATTATCCCTCATAAGATAGAAGGAAGTGAGGGCGCAGGCGAGGGCATCTGTCGTATCATCCAATTTGGGCAACTTATCCAACTTCAAAAGTTGCCCTACCATCTCGGCAACCGCCTTCTTATCTGCCCTGCCATAACTTGTGAGACAGGTTTTGATTTGCAAGGGAGTCGGCTCAATAATTCTTTTGCCTAATTTTCGGCAAGCTAAAATTATTACCCCCCTTGATTGAGAAACTGAAATAATTGTTTTTTGATTTTTGAAAAAAAATAATTTTTCTATTGAAACAATATCTGGCTCATATTTTTTAATGATATCAGAAATTTTACAAAAAATATCCTCTAAAATATCGCCTTCTGAAATTAGAGACGACTCAAGGCAACCATAATCAAGAGGAAAAAAATTGCCATCTTTCTTTTCCACCAATCCATATCCAACCCTTTTTGTTCCCGGATCAATTCCTAATATACGAATCATATTTCAAAATTATAATATAAATCATTTACATCTTGATGCCCGTCTAAAATAGATAATAATTTCTCATATTTTGCTCTTTCTTCCTCTGATATCTCCTCCATATTTTTAGGAATAAATGATAAAGAAAAATCATCAACCTCTATCCCCTTTTCAACAATATTATTTTTAACTTTATCTAAATCCATTGGATTTGTGATAACAATAATCTCACCACCGCCAACTTTAATATCTTCCGAGCCAGCATCAATTATTGACAATTCATCCTCGTCACTCAATTTACTTTCTTTCAAAATAATCTCGCCTTTTTCTTCAAAAAGCCATTTAACTGCTCCGCCCTCTGCCATTTTGCCGCCATTTTTATTTAATATATTTTTTATTTCTGCGATAGTCCTATTTTTATTATCAGTTATGGCTTTAATCAAAATCGCCTTGCCTCTGGGACCATATGCTTCTATTAATAATTCTTCTAAATTAGAGTCCTCTCCTGGCCCACTACCCCTTTTAATTGCTCTTTCTATATTGGCAATAGGCATATTTATCTGCTTCGCCCTATCAATGGCCATTTTTAATTTTGGGTTAAAGTTTGGGTCTGCTCCATCTCTCGCACAAATTGCAATTAAACCAGCCATTTTGGAAAATAATTGGCTTCTTTTGGCATCCATTGCCGCTTTTTTATGTTTAATTGTCGACCACTTAGAATGTCCTGACATAATTTTTAATAATGACCCTACTCTATCTCTTCGCCTAATTCTCTTATTCTCCAATGATACTTCAACTTTTCCAATGCCTTTGCCTCAATTTGCCTTATTCTTTCCCTTGTGACATCAAACTCACTTCCTACCTCCTCTAATGTATGAGTAATTCCGTCCTCCAAACCAAATCTCATATTCAAAATTTTCTGCTCTCTCTCATTCAAATCTATTAAAACTTCCTTTAATTCGTCTTTGAGAAAACTTCGGCTAGCAGATTGCACAGGAGATAATGTTTTTTCGTCAGCAACAAAATCCCCTAAATAAGAATTATCATCATCGTCACCAATTGGTTTTTCCAAAGATAATGTTTCTTGAGCAATTCTTGATAAATAATGAACTTTTTCCACATCTATTCCCAACTCAGCGGCAATTTCTTCTGGTAGCGGGTCTCTCCCTAAGTCTTGGTTTAATCTTTTCCTCGTCTGACTATATTTAGACAATGTTTCAATCATATGAACGGGAATCCTGATAATCCTTGTTTGGTCTGCCAATGCTCTTGTTATTGCCTGTCTAATCCACCATGTAGCATAAGTGGAAAATTTAAATCCCTTTGTATAGTCAAATTTTTCTACTGCTCTTGCTAATCCAATATTGCCCTCTTGTATTAAATCAAGAAGTGTCAAATTCTTACTTCTATTTGAATATCTTTTGGCAATAGAAACAACTAACCTCAAGTTGCTTTGAATTAATTGCTGTCTTGCTTCCAAATCGCCTTCATCAACTCTCTTTGCTATCTCTCTTTCTTGACTTGCTGTCAAAAGGGGGGTCCGCCCAATCTCCCTTAAATAACCCTGAACAGAATCTGAAATCTCTTCATAATTATCAACTTTTGTTGATTGCTTTATGTCTTCCAATGATACTTTCTCATCTGGCAATTCTAAAAGGTCTTTGAATTCTACGACTTCTACCTTTGCCTTATCGCACAATTCATAAATATTCTCCAAAAGAGAAATATCTTTTTCTATTTCTGGAAAGTTAGTTAATATTTCGGCTTCTGTGATGAATCCTCTTTCTCTGCCTTTCTTTACTAATTTTTGTATTTTCTCATCATATAGTTTTTCCAATCCTGTTTTTGGCTTGGATTTTTTTGAGGGCGCTTTTTTTATTCGCTTTTTTGTTATAGATTTTTTAGCAACTTTTTTAGTAGTTTTCTTTTTTGCAATAACTTTTTTCT
This sequence comes from Minisyncoccia bacterium, assembly GCA_041550235.1. Taxonomy (GTDB): domain Bacteria; phylum Patescibacteriota; class Minisyncoccia; order UBA6257; family JAAZHW01; genus JBFEPE01. The sequence goes on along the minus strand of JBFEPE010000003.1, from coordinate 31,170 downwards.
TGGCTGTCTTTTTAACAGGGGCTTTTTTAATAACTCTCTTTTTTGTCCCCGCCCTACTCTTTGCCTTCTTCTTGCTTGCCTTCTTTATAGAAACTTTTTTGACAACTCTCTTTTTCGCCATTTTTTTCCTGCTACTCTTCTTAACCCCCTTTTTAGTTTTATTTTTTACTTTAATCATATATCTATATAATAATACTATTATTTAATTTTGACAAATTTAATATCGGCCGTATAAAAAATCGCTTCGCAATTTAAACATAGATGGAACGAAGCATTTCTTTTGAAAAACTAATCACTACTCTTTCTTAAATAATCATAAATATCTAAGACGGCTCTCACTCCATCGCCCATTGCTGTTATGATTTGATTTGAAGGAAGGTCAGTGATATCGCCAGCTGCCCAAATTCCTTCTTGAGATGTTCTGCCTGTAACTGATATCGTCTCAATTTGCCCCATCTCATTTATCTTAACTAAATCACTTATCGGAGCAGTCTTGGGGTCCATCCCAATATTTACAAAAACCCCACCAACCGCCAACTCTTTCTCTTTGTCATATTTTTTATCAAAGTACTTTATGCCCGAAACTAATTCATCTCCAATAATCTCTTTCGCATCCGCTTCAAAAATTATTTCCACCTTATCCTCTTTCTTTATTTCCTCAACAGAAACCTTATCCGCTATTGGCTTATTATTTTTTATAAGAATATATATCTTATTAGCATAAGGCAATAAATCAATTGCACTATTGAAAGCAGTATTTCCTCCTCCCACAACAGCAACATCTTTTCCGGAAAACAAAGGAGCATCACAAGTTGAGCAGTAGGCGATTCCCCTCCCCTTAAATTTCTCTTCCCCGGGTATTTTCAAATCTTTATATTTACTGCCCAAACATACTAATATTGTTTTTGTTAAATAATTTTTACCACTCTCTGCCTTTATATTAAATCTATCATCATTCTTCTCAACTAATGATATTCTATCTAATATTATTTCTGTCCCGCTATTTTCTAATTGGCTCTTAAAATTGCTTGCCATTTGTGCTCCTGATATTGAGAATGGGTGTCCGGGAATATTATCAATTTTCGCTGCAACGACTGCCTGTCCGCCAAAACTATCTGTGATAATTGCGGAATTTATTTTTTTTCTGCCAGCATAAACTCCAGCAGCCACCCCAGCAGGTCCCGCCCCCAATATTATCAAATCATATATTTTTTTATTATTATCCATGTTATTGTTAATTTTTAATTTATATTATGAAATAATTTTTTATACCCCTCCCCCCGACGAAGTCGGGGGGAGGGGTATGTCTTAATCTAAATTATCACTTCCCATTCTATCACTTTTTTTCCATAAAATCTATTTTTTCTATCAATAAAAAATGGCTGGCGGATTATATTTTTGACAATACAATCCTTAACCAACCAAATAGTTTGTTATCTAAGTAGGAGGAAGCACATAAAACAAATAAAAGCAAGAAAGCAAATAATCAAAACAAAAAATATCAAGATTATTTCTAGTGGCGAAAGGGGTCTCAAGTTATTTATTAACTGAGTAAAATCACCAATCTCCTCTTCGCCTACATCTCCATTTTTATTTTTAAATTCTTTGGCAAATTTGTAAATTTTCCTTAAGTCTTCGGAAAGAGATTTGTATAATTCTCCTTTTGTGAAGTCTCCTGACCCAAAAATTTCTTCGAACAGATTAACAATCTTATCAACGATATTATTAACGGCATCATCATTGATTTCTCCTTTCTTATTAGCACTCTCTTGTATAATTTTATTGATGCATCTCTCTATTTTTTCTGATAAATCAGTCCCTACATCATTGAGTTCATCTCCAACAAAAAATCCTATGATAAATTCCTCTTCTTGGCAAAAGAGCGAAGATGATGAGAGAAAGATTGCCACCAATACCATCGCTAAAATCAAATTTTTTAACTTCATTTTTAAACCTCCTTTTTCGTATCCTATCAATATATAATCATCAAAAAATCAATTTGTCAAATTTGAATTGGCAATTTATATTAGTTGCTGTTCTTTCTTAAAAATTCATTTACATATTCAATAAATTCCTCAAAATCATTTATATTTTCCTTAATAATAGACAATACTTCCTCATCCGATATTTTCCAGTAGAGATGAACTAATCTATTTCTATATCCAGCCATCCCCTTTATTTTTTGAGCAAATTCATAAGGAATAACCTTATAATCAGCCAATGATAAGATTAATTGAGTATAATCTTTTTCTTTCCCATTAGAGGGCAATCGAGAAAGAACATGAGTGGCAATAGTTAGCACTGATTCTAATGCTATTCTTAAATAATAAATAGCCAAAGGATAATTTTCTTTGTTTTTTCTAAAGTCATCAATGCTAATACCTGAAAGTCTTTTGAGTTCTGAATGAGAATTTTTAATATCATCAATTCTTGCTATTATTTTTTCTTTGTCAAAATCATTAAACATATTAAATAAAATTATTTATTATTTCTTATTTTTCACGGAAGATTCTAAAACGCCTTTAAAAAACTCATCAATGAAATACTTATAATCACGATAATAATTTACTATTTTTTCTTGAAAATCACAAGAATTTATTCTGTGATGAGAATAAACTAATTTACCCTTATTGATAATTTGAAATTGAATATGCAAAGGTGCTTCTTCTATGAACACTAAATCCAAATTAGACATTTTCAAGGTGCCGCTTAAATCAGCGAAAAGATTGGCATATATTTTTCCTCTTTTTTCTTTCTCAGGCAAGCCATTTCTAAAGCGAACTGCTACATCAAAATCACTTTCGGGATGAGTTAATCCGGTTATTTGAGAACCAAAAAAGTATATATCTGCTAATTGATATTCCTCGGCAATACTATTCAATTTTTCTTTAGAAAATTCAATCATATTTATATTATAATTATATTATATTTTTTACAAAAATTTGCCGAGGGCAAATTCCACCTCATTTACACTAGTCATCCCACTCAAAATCTTTAATACACCATCACCCAACATCTCAACCATACCCTGCTGAACCGCCAAATCACGAAACTCTAAAACAGTCATCTCCTTTCCTCTTCTGCTTACTGCCTGCTGTAAATCCCTATCAATTTCCAAAAGTTCAATAATCGCAACCCTCCCTCTATATCCCATAAAATTACATTTCTCACAACCGCCATCATTAGGGGCAAAAATCTTTATGCTATTATCAAGAGATGGCTTCTTGACCCGAGAAGGCAAATCATTCACTATCTTTTTTATCTTTTCTGATTGGTCAGCATTTAAAAGGATTTCTTTTCGACAATATTTACAAAGTCGGCGGACAAGTCGCTGGGCGATAACCAAATTAAGAGCTGATGACAAAATACCCGGCTCAACATCTAAATCCAAGAGGCGAGGTAAGGCACCGGCTGCAGAATTTGTATGAAGAGTAGATAAAACGAGATGACCGGTCAATGATGCTTGCATTGCGATGCTCGCTGTTTCCCCATCTCTAATTTCTCCTACTAAAATAACATCGGGATCTTGCCTCAAAATAGATCTAAGTCCATTAGCAAAAGTATAATCTTTGTCTTTGCTTACTTGAGTTTGAGTAATTCCTTCAAGATGGTATTCAACAGGGTCTTCAACTGTGATAATTTTTATTTCAGGACGATATATTCTTCTTAAAAAAGCATAAAGTGTAGTCGTCTTACCCGACCCAGTCGGGCCAGTGTTTAGAATAATTCCATTTGGGCGAGAAATTTGATTATTGATTATTTCTAAGTCGTCAGGCCTAAAGCCCAAACTTTCTAATTCCAATTTAATGCTCTTGGGATTCAAAACCCTCATCACAACGGTTTCCCCATAAGAACTTGGAATTATAGACACCCTAATTTCAATATTCATTCCCTCTGCCCTTATAGTAAATCTTCCATCTTGTGCTTCTGACTTCACATTTATTTTCATTCCACCCAAAAGCTTAACCCTTGAAACAACTGGATTATATAGTTTTGGAGAAACATCTGAAATATCATGCAATGCCCCATCAATCCTATATCTTATTTTAGAAATTGTTTCCCCGGCTTCCATATGAATATCAGAAGCATCAATTATCAATGCTCCCGCCAAAAGAATTTCTAAAAGTTGTGATGCAAAAGGACTACTAAATTCAGAAACCTCTTTTTTTAAATCTTTTAAATTTGATATTTTTTTTCTAAGATCCTCAATTGTTTTTTCTGATACATCTATTTTTCCTGTTATTTTTTTCTGGTCCGCTCCTATTAATTTATAACTTTTCCATGCTTCTAATAAAGAATTTTTTGAAACGATAAATATTTTCACTTGATGCCCCATATTTTTCAGTCTTTCTATCACTTTTCTTGCATTTAAAATTTGAGGGTTATTACATGCTAATCCGACAATTTTTCCTTTTAAAATAAAGGCGACACACAAAGCAGCCCTTGCCTCTTCTTCTGTTAATAACTTAATTGCTTGAGTTTGGGGTGGAACAGTTGTTAAATTTTGGTATTCTAAGCCGAGTTTTTTAGACAAACTCATCGCCTCTCTTTCCTGAGCGGCTAATGATATATCTGTCAATTGCTTGCTGATTTCTTTTTTTTTATTATTATCTTCTCCAAATTGAATCATAGTGATTATTTTTATTCATCAACATCTTTGTCTATATTCGGCACTAATAAATTAATATCCTCCACTAAATCAGCATTGACCCTGAATATATCTCCGTCGCCGTTCAAAACAAAACCTCCACTTTCAAACTGATAATTAAAGATATTGACATTATCCCTATCATCAATTTCTAAAAATTGGGTGAGTCCATCGGAATTGGCAAAAATCAAATGATAAGAATCATCAAACCAAACAAATCTCAAATCATCATTTTTTAAATAATTCAGATTAAAAACAGACTCATCGCCGGGCTCCTTCTCAATATCAGATGTGATTTCTTTTAAGAAATAAACTAATAAATCTATTTTTCCATCTACCCCCTCCATCATATATGCCAACTTTTTATTATCAGGAGAAAACTTAAAATCAATAACTCTATCGCTAATAAATTTGACCTTGTCATCAGAGAACAAAACAAGCATTCCATCATTCAAAAGCATTGCTAAATACTGCGAATTGGAAGAATTTAAAATGCTTATCCTTCCCTCTAAATTTCCCTCCTCTATTTCTCCTAAAAACGAGGTGTTTTTTGATATTAAATTATATGAATAAACTAATCCTAAATTTTCTACCCAAAAAATATGAGAATTAGAAATTTTTGCATCAACTAATTTTTCGGCCGAAAGATAAGAAACTTCTTTTTTATTTAAATCAAAAATCGCTAATCGATTTTCTGATTGAATAATAAATTGACCTTTATTAAATGGATGAAAATCTATCTTCTTTATTTCTGAAGGAAAATACTTTACTAAAACATCGTTGAAATAAATCAAATCTTCCGAATCGCTTTTGCTCCAAATATAGAATTTATTTTTTCCTAAATCAGTTAAAGAAATTATTACTTGAGAATTATTATTATTAAAAGACAGATTCTTTAATAATCCCATCTGCTTTGAACTAAAAAATCTTTTCCTGAATAATTCTTGTTGCTCGCCATTTGAATCAATAATTTTTAATATCTGCCAAGAAAGACCATTTTCTTTTGATATAATTTCCAATCCAAATAAATCATTATTTAATTTAATAAAGTCAAAAATTTTTTCATTATCGCCCGCCTCATAAAATAGATCTTTATTTACTTCTTTGGGTAGAATCACTACATGACTTAAACCACTCACTAAACTTGGTTTTATTTCTAAATTCTTTTTCCAAAGAAAATATTTATCTTTTGATATATTTATTTCATAGTTTTTTGGAATTAATCCTGATAAAAATATTCCGCTATTTAAAAATCCAGACTTTTCTTTTATTATTTCCCCATCCAAATATATATCCGTTATTCTTGGTGTTGTCTCTAAATAAAGACCACCTGTTTGAACAAATTCTAATTCTTTGGCATTTAATCGATACCCAAATGAATGCATTACCAAAAAACCACCCACCAATATAAATGAGGCAAATAATACCCAAAATATTTTTTTTCTTGTTTTTATTATCATAAAATTCTTTTTTCAACCCCTAATCAAATCTTACTGAAATTGAACAATTACATGTTGATACTGTGCCTGTTACAGTTTTAGCGGCACAATTAATAGCATCTCCGGCTGAAAAACTCACACTGCATCCAGATGTTATTTCGCTAATATAGGCCGTATCTACTTCTAATGTATCACAATCTTGAGAAGAATTATTTTTCTTTACTTCAAAAGCAACATGGTTAGAGGCATCTACTGTTTGACATCTAGCCGAAATGCCGGTAACAATCCCTGGACAAATCATTGAATATCCATAAACAGAAGATAAATTTAAACCACTGGATACACCACCCGCATCATAAATGAAAACTCCCCCAGTAATACCACAAGCATTATCAGGGATAACCGTTCCGGTTAAACCAATATTCCCTGCCACATCCAACTTTTCACTGGGAGTAGTATCACCAATACCAACATTGCCACCCGCCCCCAAAATAACATCCCCATCTGCCTGAATAGTTATGTCCGATCCTCCTGACCCCAAATAAGTTAATCTAAAATCACTATCGTCATCATTATTAACAAAATATCCAGAAAAATCATCATAACTATTTCCAAAAATAATTCCGCTACCACCACCCCCTGAACCATATAAATTCAATAAAGATGCGGGAGTAGTCGTTCCAATTCCGAGATTACCATCCGTATCAATAACCATTTTTGGACTTGCCCCAACTAAAAATCTAATCTCGTGATTGGAAACAGAACCAAGGCCCACATTACTGGCAGTAGAATTTACAAATCCAGTCGCCCCATCTCCTCTTTCCCATACAATGGCAGGATTGGATGTCGCCTTTTCTAAGTGAAGTAAAAAATCAGGAGTTGTTGTTCCAATGCCTACATTGCCAGTATTATAATAAATATCATCGCCATTTGCTGTCCATAATCCTAATCCAGCCCATGATGTCTGACAACCATCAGATAAACAAAATTGGGATGATGTTACCCCACCATCAACACTCAATCCACCAGAAAAATATCCATCCCTCCATCTGAAATTACCGGACGAGCCAATATTGTATGAGTTATCTACTCCCGGCAGAACATCCTCATTGAATGTAATTGCAACCGCTCTATTGATAGTAGAAAGAATAGATTTACTAAATGAAAGCGATGCCTTATCGCTATTATAACTCAGCACCATATTTATTCTTACTCCGCCCTTTGCCCCCGGCATTGAAATTTTTGTAAATTCCAAACTATCAACTTTTACCTTATCAGAAATAACTGCGACTGGATCATTATCCCCCTCTGTTAAATATAACATCTCGTTGGAAACAGAAAATGTTGTAGTAGAAAACCCACCAGGACTTGTTGTCGCCATTCTTAAAACTAATGTTGTGCCTGTTGCACTTTGAATTATATCGGTATTTCTTATTCTATTGCCTATTGTGGAAATCGCCTGCCTTAAGTTCTCATCAACTTCGTTTATGGCATCTTCTTTGCTTACAACATCTATTGTGCCTGACAAGATTCCTATCAATCCACCAGCGACAACAGCAAAAATAGCAACATATATCAGTGTTTCTAATAGTGTTACCCCTTTTATATATTTTTTATTCAAACTAAACATAATTATTCTATAAAGCAATTTTTGTTATTCAAAAATTATTACAACACCAACCACTCTATCACCCCCCCCGCCGTAGGCGGGGGGTGATTAGCAATTTATCCATCATTCAAAAATTATTACAACACCAACCACTCTATCACCCCCCCCCGCCGTAGGCGGGGGGGGGTGATTCATAATACTTTATTATATTATACCCTCTATAAAAAATTATTCCAATAATAGCACTTTTCTTATATGGGGCAGAAGACGATTAGCGATAATAATATGCCCATCTCCATTTGGATGGACGACATCAGGTGCTAAATTAACATTTACTAAAATATCATTTAATAATCCGGGAACAAATGCACTTACTGATTTTTTGATAGCAATCCCGCTAAACATTTTTTCATAATTAAAAAAATATTGACTATTTAATCCACAAATAATAATTGACATTTCTTTTTCTTTAAAAAATTCCACTATTTTTTCTAAATTTTCTTTTGTCTCATTGATGGGAATATCTTCTATTATGTCATTTCCCCCTAATATTATCACCACAACATCAGGATAAATATCGGCAACATCCTTCAACCTACTTAGAGCATCGCTTGTTGTATCCCCTCTCTTTCCAAAATTAAAAACATTTACCCCTAAATCTTTTTCTATTAAACTCGCAAATTTCTGACCTACCAAAACTTCCTCTGCTGATGTGATGCTATCGCCTAATATGGCGACTCTCTTGCCTTGAAAATATTTTGTATCTGAATATTTAGAAATTGAAATAAGACCAATAAGAGATATTATCGCCAAAGCAAGCACCAACCAATTTATTTTCAACCCCTTCTTTATCATACAATATCATCTTATAACATTATTAACTTAATTCCAAAATCAGTCTTACTAAATAAAAAATAACTCCAAAAAGAGTCTATTTTGTTATGTCTCAAAAAAGTTATTTGTCATCTTTCTCTGCTTCTTTTCTCTTTTTCTTTTCTTCCAAAAATTCTACCTCTTGCTTCTTTACTTCAGGTCTTGCCTCTGCTAACTGGTCATATATCGTTCCTAAAACTCCATTTATAAATCGGGCGGATGAATCTCCTCCAAATGTTTTTGCCAACTCAACTGCTTCATTGACTGCTACCTTAAATGGTACCTCCTCGGGATTACCAAAAACAAGTTCTGAAATTCCTAATCTTAAAATATTCCTATCAACAATATTTATTTGATCAAATGGCCAAGTGGGAGCCGCCTTTTTTATCAAATCATCAACCTCTTCTAAATGATCTACTAAATTCTTAACGATGCGGTAGGCAAAGTCTGGTTCATCAATCATCTCTCCGCAATCACCTAAATGCCTGTCTAAAACATCTATTAAATTAACATCACCCATTTTTTTCTGAGCATAAAAATTATTGTAAAAGTCCCATTCATAAAGGGATTGTAAAATAATTGATCTACAAAGATGTCTTGTTGCCATATTTTTGTTTATTATTTTTTTATCTATTATTAATTAAACTAGTATATCTCTCCCCCGCCTTCGGCGGGGGAGAGATGCAGGCATATTTTATTATTTTTATCTATTTTTAATTAAACTTAACCAATCAAACCGCCATATAGATATTTTAAATTAATCCTTCTCTATACCCCCCCCGCCAAGGGCGGGGGGGGTATAGAGGCATGTTCTATTATTCCTTCCTATCTAACTCTTTCTGTCTCTCCTTCTTCTCTTTCCTAGAAAGAGATGCTAAAACATCAACAACTTCTTTGTCTTTATAAAATCCGCAACTTGGACAATAGCGATGTGATGGCTTATCAGTCTGACACCTTGGACAAGGAGTCAAGTCGCTCTTTTTTAAGGCAAGATGGGATCTTCTTCGTCTCACCCTACTACTTGTATGATGTTTCTTTGGAACTGCCATATTGATTATAATTTATTTAATTCGTTAATTATAATAATACAAAAATAAAAAAATACAAGCCAGTATTTTTAAATTATAGTATAGCATCATGCCTCTCCCCCGCTCCGCCATAGGCGGATGTGCCACCTTTGGCGGTAGGAGGCATTAAGAATAATCACTTATATTTAAAAACCACACATTCTCTTCTCCCGCCGTAGGCGGGAGAAGAGAATTAGAACAACCCATTTTATTAAAATCATACTCATATCTTACCAAAATAAATCAAAAAATAAAGCCGATGGCTTATTTTATATTAAACCAAGACTTGATTTTGAAAGAAGGGGGATTTATGGCATAATGAATTATGATTTATGCCACATTAAAAATATGCCATCACATACAATTAAAATAAAAAATAAAAATGCTATATTGGAGCTTCTTGAGAATAATACAAAATTTGAAAAAATAATAATGTCCGACCATATAAATAAAGACGACAAAATAAAAGAAATAATAAAAATGTCATCTGAAAGAAAAATACCAATTGAAAAATTACCTGTCAAAAAATTACCCAAAAGAAAAAACTCATCAGGATTTGATAATATATCAGCAATAATTTCGCCAGAAAACTTTTGGCGATTAGATAAATTATTAGACCATCTTTATCAGAAAGGAGAAGACCCATTCTTTATTGTTTTAAATAATGTAAAATATGCTCAAAATATTGGGGCGATATTTAGAACGGCTTGTGGAGTAGGGGTTAATGGAATTATCACACAAGCAAAAAGAGATTCTATAATAAACGAAGAGACGGTTCATATTTCTATGGGGGCAATCGTGAGAATACCCATTATTGAAATGAGCATCTTTGAATCAATAAATGAATTAAAGAAAAATGGAATAAATATCTTTGCTATTGATATGAGCGGAAAAAATTATTTTAAGGAAACATTAAAAGGACCATCTGCCTTTATCCTCGGAGCAGAAGATGTTGGAGTCTCATCTAAGATTATGGAAAAAATTGATAAGAAAATATCAATTCCGATGAAAGAAGGAATTGATTCATTAAATGTGAGCGTTTCAGCAGGAATTATTTTGTATGAGAAATTAAGGCAAGAAAATAATAATTCATAAAAATGAATCAAATAAGAATAAAAATTGAAAAACTATTAGAAAATCAATTAGGAATAAAAGATATCAAATTAGAAATTCCACCCGAATCAGATTGGGGTGATTTTTCTCTCCCCTGCTTTCAATTCTCTAAAGAATTAAAATTATCACCGAATAAAATCGCCGAAAAATTTAAAGAAATTATTAAGGATAATTTAATCTCAAAAACAGAAATAAAAGGACCTTATCTAAATATACATCTAAACAAAAAAGAAGTGATGAAAGATATTTTTTCCCCAAATGAAATTAAAGAAAGTTTAAAAAAAGATAAAAAGGTTTTAATTGAATATCTAAGTGCAAATCCAAACAAGCCCCTTCATTTAGGACAGGCAAGAAATATTTGTATTGGCGATTCATTAGTCAAAATCTCAAAATATTTAGGATATGAAACTCATGCAGGTACTTATGGGGACGACTCAGGAGTTAATGTCGGTTATAATTTAGTTGGTCATTTGTATTACAATTACCCCCTAAAAACAGATAAAAAATTTGATCATTATAGTGGTGAGATTTATATGAGTATGAAAAAAAGAGAAGAAGAGGGTGGCGAAAATTTCAAAAAACAAATATCAAGCATTATTTCTCATATAGAAAAAAATGATAATCTAAAAATATCAAAACTTCACAAAGAATATACTCGCCGATGTGCCATTGCCCAATTTGAATCATGCTGGAAAATAAATTCTTTTTTTGACTTTGTCACATGGGAAACTGATATTCTGAAACTGGGATTTTTCAAAGAAACGATAGAAAAATTAAAATCAATGGGCTTTGTTAAGTTCGCCGACAAGGGCGAAGCAAAAGGATGCTGGATTTTAGACTTATCAGAGGAGGAGGAGTTTAAGAATACTCGCAATCCCTATCAGATATTAATAAGAAGTGATGGCACAATAACATACCCCGCCAAAGATATTGTCTATGCAATTTGGAAGCTTGGGTTTTTAGATAGAGACTTCTTCTATAAAAAATTAGTTCAACAATCAAACAAAGATTGGATTTTTACTACATCATCAGAAAAGAAAGAATCAGAAAAAAAAGATTTTGGAAATTATGATAGGGCGATAGCCGTTGTTGATAATCGTCAAACATATGCTCAAAATGTTGTTAAAACGGCGTTGAAAATGCTTGGATATCTAAAGGGCGATAAAAAATATCATCACTTGGCTTATGGTGTTGTCTATCTCACACCTCAAACTCTTATTGATTTTGAATTTAATCTCACTGAAAAAGAAAAAAAGCAAGATAGATTGCCTTTTTCCAGTCGAAAAGGATGGTTCGTAACTATTGATGGTTTATTTGATATGCTAATAGAAAAAATAAAGAGTGGCTCTGAAAATAAAGAAATTTCTCATAATAAAATAGCGATGGGAGTGATTAGATTTGATTTTATAAAGACAGATATTCAGCAAGATATTGTCTTTGATTTAAATAAAGCAATTGATTTAAAGGGCGACACAGGTATGTATGTTCTATATACTTTTGCTAGAATTTCCAGTATTTTTGAAAAGGCAGAATATAATGATATTGATATAAGCAGTATTGATAATAATATCATAAATAATCTAAACGAAAATTTAGAATGGGAGATTATAAAGGAAATATCAAAAAAAGAAGAGATTATTGAAGAGGCATTTGAATCTCTTCGCCCAAATATTTTAGCTCAATACTTAATAAATATCTCTCGCCTCTTTAATTCATATTATGAGAAGCATTCTATAATCAAGAGTGAAGAATCAATCAAAATTGCTAGATTATTTTTGCTTGAAAAAATTAGAGAAATAATGAGAGAAATAATGAGATTAATTGGCATGGAGGAACTAAACAGGATTTAATAATTTTTAAAAAAGACCCGCCAATAAATATGCGGGTTGATTTGATTGGGCAATATAATAAGATGGAGTAAGTGGAGCAAACAATCAAATGATTAAGGTCCAATCATTGCATTGGATAGCCCATCAACTATCCAATCTATAATTTCACCGAGAGAATGAGGACCCTCTATAATGGCAATTATCACAAGAATAATAATGGCGATGATTGTAGCCACAAAAATTTTTATTTTAGATTTTATTATCATTTTCCTTTCCTCCTAATCTAATTATATAATATATTACTCCTTAAGACATTCAAAATAATAATATCACCATAAAGTGTGGAAAACCTATTTTAAATATCTGATAATTAGTTAGGAAATAAAAATTTTAAAAAATATAATAGATGTGCCATGAATAAAACCGCCTCATATCCTCGCCCCGCGAAGCGGGGCGAGGATATTTCAATCAATATAACCAAAAATAAAGGACGAAAACAAGCAGGGTGTGGAAGACCTATTTTTTTAAAATCAATAAACTATCCTTATATTTCTGATTGAGAAATTATTTTGCTTTAGAAAAAACCTTAATTCTTCCTGAAAAAAATATATCTCATTTGCTCCAACTGCATTATTTGCCTTAATAATTAAAGAGCCATTATGATATGCCTCCGCCCGAACCTCAGCCCCTAACAGATGGGCTTCAATAAATTCATTCACTATCTTACAAATACTCGCCTCATCAAATTTTTTCTTTAATCCTAATTGATTTATTTTTTTCTTTATTAAATATTTAATATTATGCATATTTTTTGAATTATTGATATGAAGCAAATTATTATTATTTATTGTGTTTCAAGTAATTTATATTATTTTACACCGTCCTGCCCGCGATGATAAACCGAGACAATCTCTCCCCCCGCCGTAGGCGGGGGCAGTCTCGCCTCTTTCTTATCGATTAATATAGGCTAAATTAAAGCAAGTGATTAAAATTATTATTTCTAAAACTGGTAGTGATGCTATGGCTAAGTATGATAATTTTCTTATTCTGCTCCAAAATAATATACCTAAAAATACATTAATTATCAAAATAATCGCTCCAGCAAAAATTGGATAATAAACATCTCCTCGCGATCCAAATAAATCTATTCCACCTAATGCCTTATAATGAACGACAAAATTATTCCCACCGGGTGAAATATTCAAAGACAATATCAAAATAGAGATAATAAATATTAATATTGCCGATGATAATGAAATCATAATAATTTTATCTTTTAGAAATATCTTAAGCATATTACAATTTGATTACCTATACCATAACACATTTATTTATTGCTAAAAACTAAACTTATTCTCAAAGTATTTTTCTAAATCGCTTATCTTAATTCTCTTCTGCTCCATAGTATCCCTATCTCTAATAGTAACCGAATCATCCTCCAATGAATCAAAATCAATCACCACAAAATATGGAGTGCCTATCTCATCTTGACTCTTATATCTTTTCCCTATATTTCCCCTATCATCCCAAACACAATGCCATTCTTTCTTTAATAATTCAAAAACACTTCTTGCTTTTTCTATAAGTTCGGGCTTATTTCCCAAAAGAGGGGCTACGGCAATTTTATAAGGGGCTAATACCGGTGGCAATTTCAAAACAATTCTTTCCTTTTCGCTATCATCATAGGCGGAGCATAAAACTGCCAACAATGCTCTATCAACCCCAAATGACGGCTCAATAACATGAGGCAAATATTTCTTTTCTTTTCCTTCTAATTTCTCATCAAAATATCTCAAGTCTTCTTTTGAATAATCCTGATGGCGAGACAAATCATAATTCCCTCTATATGCTAATCCCCATAATTCCTCTTGCCCAAAAGGATATTTATATTCAGTATCAATTGTTCTTTTTGAATAAAATGCTCTTTCTTCTTTTGAAATTTCTATATTTTCAAACTCATCTTTTTTTAATCCAATCATCTCGGCGAATTGATTCATTTTTTCTTTCCATTCATCAAAACTTTTCTCCCAATCAAAACCGGTTAATTCCGGGTCGGGAATAAAGTATTCTATTTCCATTTGCTCAAATTCAAATGTTCTAAAAATAAATTGTCCAGTTGTTATTTCGTTTCTAAATGCCTTGCCTATCTGCCCAATCCCAAAAGGTATTTTTTTATTTGTCGAATTTAAAATATTTTTATAATTTATGAAAATGTTCTGAGCGGTCTCAGGGCGGAGATAAACTATTTCAGCATTCTCTTCAACTGGTCCTAAGTGTGTTCTAAACATCCCACTAAAACTTCTTGGCGGTGTAAAATTCTCACCATTTGGCTTTGCCCCACAAAAATCGCAATTTCCACTTAAATCAACATCTGAATCTCTATAAGTGGGAATATCAGCGCCGGTCTTCAAATTTTTATCAAAGCCCTCAATTAATTTATTTAATTTAATCTTTAATTTTTTTCCGCCCTTATCGGCTCTATATCTAGCATGACAATTTTTACACTCAATCATTGGATCTTTAAAATTTTCTATATGTCCGCTTGCTTCCCAAACCTTTGGCGAGGAGATTATATTTCCATCAATACCAACCATATCTTCCCTATCTTGAATAAAAAACTTCCACCAAAGTTTTTTAATATTATTCTTTAATTCCACCCCCAAAGGACCATAATCATAAGCACTTGCTAATCCCCCATATATTTCTGAATTAGGAAAGACAAATCCTCGTCTTTTGGCTAATGAGACAATTTTTTCCATTTTTGTTTCCATATTGAAACCATTCTAAAACATTTTAACCCAAAAATCCAGCAAAATTTTTTAAAAAAATGCGGGACCCCCACTGAGTAAATTCTACTTATTTACCAAAATACTTTTTTAAGAAATATATTTCCGGGGCGGATATTAAAATTAGGAAAACAATATATATTCCAACCCCTAATACTCCCCCAGCAATTAAGCTAATAAAATTAATCGCCCAAGAAGAAGCATCTAATCCAAGCCAAATGGGAATATTTTTTCCAATCAAGCAAAAGGCACCCAAGAAAACAGATGACAATAAAATTCTCCCCACACTCTTTAATAATGAAATCTTTAATAAGTTTATTCCTTTTTTAAAATAAAGAAGGATTATCAAAGCAACCAAATTCAACCATGATGAAATAGCAAAGGCAGAAACCAATCCCAATATTCCAAATTTTTTAGAAAGAATAATCCCTAAAATAATATTAAATAAATTGGCAATTAGCCCAGCCAAAAATGGCTGAATAGAATTTTTTAGAGCAAAAAATGCTCTAATCAATAGTGGCAATAATCCTTGTGCAACTAATGATAATGAAAAAATTCCTACTGCCTTGCTTACCAAAAAGACATCTCCAAAATCAAATCTACCATAATTCAAAGTTATTCCTATTATCTCATTTTTCAAAAAGAAAAATAAAAATGATACTGGAATGATAAAAAATAATATATTCTTAATTGTTTTTTGAATCTCATTATTAAATTCTTCCTTATTTTTTGAAAGTCCTGCCAATATTGGGAAACTGGCAATAGCAAAAGAAATTGCAAAAATATTTTGCGGAAGCGATTGCAAATCATTGGCAAAGTTAAAAATTGCCAAAGAGCCAACCGCCAAACTGGAAGCAATAATAGTTATTGCTAAAAAATTTATATGAACCGACATTAGCCCGGCAACCCTTGGAATCATCAATTTAAAAACCTCTTTTATATCTTTATCTTTAAATTTTGGCAAAAATCTAAATTTAAAATCTAATCCTTTTAAAGAAGGTAGTTGAATGGCAAAATGAAAAACTGCTCCGAGAACCACTCCCACTGCTAATCCTGATATTCCTAAAAGTGGGTAGAGAAAAATAATTCCAGTAATTATTCCTAAATTATATAAAATTGGTGATAATGATGTGATTAAAAATCTTTTGAAGCTTTGGAGAATTCCTACAACAATATTTGAAAGGCCTAATAGAATTGGCTGAATCATCATTATTCTTGTGAGATGAGCGACCATTTTTTGATGAGCCAAACTAAATCCTGGGGCAATGAGTTTTGCTAAAAACGGGGCGAATATTATTGTGATAATTGCTCCTAATAATAATATCAGGGTAAATACTGATAAAACCTTACTGCTAAATTCCCATGCTTTTTCTTTGGATATATTTAATTTTTCTATAAATAATGGGATAAGGGCAGCTGATAAGGCGCCGGCTATTAAGATTGCATAAAGGAAATCGGGGATTCTAAAAGCAGCATAATATATATCTAAATTTCTTTCGGCTCCAAATTTTCCTGCTAAAAGCCCGTTTCTTAATAAGGCCATTGCTCCGTTGATGATATAAAAAATGGCTATAATAAAAGCCCCTTTGGTAATAGTCTTTGATTGATGATTTAATATCTTTGATATCATGTATTTAGCATAAATCATTTTATCAACCATTTCAATATTTATAAGGGCATTAAAAATTTAGGCACAGAGGATAATTCCTATAATTGTCCTTTTTCAAAAACGACTCCGCAAATCTTATATAGACCAATTCCTATAACTTCAAAAACTCATCAATAGACAATTTCACATCTCTAATTATTTGGGATAATAACCCGATTTTTAATTCCTTATGATTAGGGATAGTGATTGATTTATAATCTCTTTTATTTGGATGCTCAATTCTAACATGGCTCCCTTTTGTGCGAGAAATTTGATAACCAATTTTTTCTAATTTACTGATGACAGCTTTTGCAGAAAAACCTCTTAATTTACCCATATTAAGCTTTTATAAAGTGAAGGCTCACTTGCCTTCGTGTGCTCTCTCATCAATTTTATTTTCTGAAATGTCTTCCAAACAAAGAGAGATTGATTCTTTGATATTCTTAAGAGCCTCATCAATTGTTTCTCCTTGAGAATAACAACCTTCTAATACAGGGCAATTAACCCAAAAACCGCCCAATTCATCCTCTTGAACTATCACTGGATATTGAGATACTTTTTTATAAATCTTATTTTTCATAATGCCATTATAATAAAATTATTCCCTGTAAGCAAATAAATAGTTCGGTGATAAATTATTCTATCTTGTAAACTAAATTAAAATCATTTTATTTATTAAAACTAATCATCTTCTTTTCTGGGCTTATCAATTAGCACTGGCTCTACTCCGGCGGATTGTCCGCTTATCTTTAAAATATCCTTATCTATTTTCTTAAATTCTTTGCCGGCAAAATTATAACTATTAACAGTTGCCGAAAGATTATTCCCTAATTTCTTCATATATTCCTCATATTTTGATATATGAACTCTTAAATTATCAACATTCTTTCTAATCTCAATGGTCTGCTCCTCTATTTGAAAGGCACGAAATCCATAAAGAACCGATTGAAGATAGGCGGCAAAAGTAGTTGGCGAAACAATTATCACATTCTTATCCCTATAAGCATAATCAATCAAATTTCTTGTATTTGACTTCAATGACCCCACCTCATTTACCATTAAATCATAATAAATTCCTTCGGCGGGAATAAACATAAAAGCAAAAGGCAGTGTCCCCTCTTTTGGTTTGATATATTTTGCCGTCTCATCAATTCTCTTTTTTAAATCATTCTTAAAATCTTTTTCTAAGATTTCTTTTTTCGCCTCATCTTTTTCATCAGCCGCCCTTTGATAATTATCTAATGAAAATTTTGCATCAACAGGAATTATTCCTTCCTTTGTTTTTATTATTGCATCAACTGTATCGCCATCAGAAAATTGATATTGAATTTTATATGTATCAGCCGATAAAATATTGGATAAGACTAATTCCAAGCCCATTTCACCTAAATTTCCTCTCTGCTTTTGATTTTTCAAAACCTTCTCTAAATTTTGAAGTTGTTCTGCTAAAGAAAAAACTTGCTTGCTTGATTCTTGAACTTGAGAAACTTTTGCAGTGATGTCTCTGCTACTCTCTAAAACATTTTTTATCAATTTTTGTGATTCGCTAAATTGGGTTTGAACTGCATTTGTCATTTCTCTTCGGCTTTCTCCGAGTTTTTCATCAATTGCTTTTACAATTTGATTTATTTGATTTTGAAGCAATAGAAATGATTCGCTATTTTTTTTTGTGTCTTTTTCAGGTGAAGATATTTTTTTCCAAATTAAAAACATCGCCACCAATATGGCAATCCCAATTATTAAAATAAGAAATAATAATATATCCATTTTTTAAAATTTATAAATCAAATTATCCCATTCTTATCTTTGCCTTCTTAATCATTCTTACCATTTTCTTTGGGTCGTCAGTGATGGTGTAGATTTTCTCATCGCCCTTGCTTATCGTCTTATGTTTCTCTATAAGAGACTTTTTGATGAAATCATCTAATGGCTTCCAAAATTCAGAGCCGAATAAGAAAACGGGAATTTTTGGTATCTTTTTTGTTTGGATTAAAGTAATCATCTCAAAAAACTCGTCTAATGTGCCATAGCCACCGGGCATAAATATAAAGGCCTCGGCTGAGAAAGAAAGACAAAGTTTTCTTGTGAAGAAAAACTCAAAATTCTCATAACCATTAACATAAGGGTTGATAACCTGTTCGGTTGGCAATTCAATTGTGAGTCCTAATGATGGACCTTGTGATTCAAATGCTCCCCTATTGGCACCTTCCATTATGCCGGGGCCACCTCCAGTGACAACAGCAAAACCATTCTCAATAATCAAACTTCCTATTTCTCTTGCTTTTTGATAATAGATATTATCTTCTTTAAATCTAGCTGAGCCGAAAACTGTTACTGAGCGAGGGTGGCTGTTAATAAATCTTAGCCCCTTGCCTAATTCTCTTGAGACTTGCCTTATTTTTCCACTCACAATTTTTTCTAAACTTATTCTATTTAAAGAATCCACCTTTAATTTAACTGATGGAACATTTATAATTTTTTTCCCCCCCTTCTCTTTTTGTCTCTTTTTTTGATTTTTCATAATATAATAATTATATATTATTATAATACACCATTTTTAATTATTTTCAAAAAATATTATTTATACCCGCCCCTATTGAGATTGCTGAATTTTATCAAAATCATTCTTTAATGTCGCCCATTTGTTATTATTAAACCTATAGAATGCTATTGTATGAATATCATCATCAGCATCAATAGGGAAAATGAATTTTCTATCAAATAGAATAGTTGGAAAATCTTTGTGATTTAATGTCGCTAAAAAAATATTTTTATTATATATTTTTAATAATGCCCCAAGGCAACAATCCACTAAAGATATTTTTCCTTTTTGAATCCCTTTATGAGAATATATTCTTGAAATTTCCAATGCCTCCTCCAATAAATCAGGTGCATGATTGAAATTTAACAAAATCGCACCAATCTTTTTTAAAAATATTTCTTTATGTGCTATATCGGAAGGGCAATAATCATTTCTCGTAAATTCAAACCCTACTAAATCAAAATTAACTATTTCACAATTATTATTTTTTAAATAATC
This sequence comes from Minisyncoccia bacterium, assembly GCA_041550235.1. Taxonomy (GTDB): domain Bacteria; phylum Patescibacteriota; class Minisyncoccia; order UBA6257; family JAAZHW01; genus JBFEPE01. The sequence continues at coordinate 11,118 of JBFEPE010000003.1, read as the reverse complement.
AAAAAAGACTTTGAATTTCTCAAAATTTTCAGATGTAAAAGATTTGATAAGTATATTTGTATCAAATACAACCCATTTATTCCTAATTATTTCTTCAAATTGCCCTCTTTCCATTTTTGTTCTTTATTAATTCTTTTTGCTCCTTCGACGATTTCCTTTAATTCCCTCCATTCTTTTTCAAAATTACCTCTTGTTGTGATGCTCTTTGTTCTATCTAAATTATCAACATATTTTTTAAGTTGTCTTAATGAGTTATTTTTATTTCTTTGATTATCCATAATTTTTTAAGTTAATTATATATTATCATAATACACCATTTTTTATTATTTTCAAAAAATATTATTCGCTTAATTATGTCGAATTATATTTTAAGAACTACTGAATATACTGCTGAATATATTCAAGAGTAAAAAAATAGCCCGCCGACCTTCCCCAATAAGGAAAGTCAGCGGAACCGCTTTGTCTTTTTAGGAGACATCTTTTTATTTATTTAGAATAATCAAGATTAATCCATTTGAAGCTGAATGATTTAAATCGTTCAGCAATCCTTTCAATTGGAATTTCCAAAGATGAGTCCGCAACAACCCCCTCAAGGCCTATCAGATAATTAATAAAATCTTCCCCAAAGACCAAAGAAAATATCTTTTTCAACAATGTGCTCCAATTTTCCTTAAAATAAATTTCCCAATATTTTCCATCCTCTTTATTGGACTCTTCGTATTGATAAACAAAGTTCCCGTAACCCTTGTTTTGCACAAAGGCAATTATCATAAAAAACAAATCCCATTTTTCCTTTTCCGTGAGTGTTTCAACGGCCTTATGATATTCAAGGTCTTCAATGCCAAATGCCTTCATTTCATTTTCCCAACCATATATCTTCTGTCTATTTGTGCGGTTGATATCACCAATTTTCGCCAAGGTTTTCGGAGAAAATCTTTTCTTTCTGCATATTCCCGCATAGAGATTTAATAAAGAACTTATATCATCCAGCATCATTCTTTTTAATTTTTCTGTTTTTTCAGCAGATAGCAATCTTTTTCTTTCCTTTCTCATTAAAAAAAATATCGCCTCCAACTTTTTTATTTTCTCTTCTCCCGTTTCTTTATAAGGGATAATTCCCCCAAAGGGATTAGCAGAAAAACTCCCCTCTTTAATTTTCTTTTCTTCAGTCATTTTAATTTCCTCCTATTTTTTAAATTTTCTATCATCTTAAATTTTCAAGAATAGACAAAATATATTATCTATTCTCTAATCTAATAATATCAAAGATTATAGAATATGTCAAATTTAAATCTATGCGGGGGCGGGGAATAAGAGAGGCATCCTCTCTCTGTCACCCCCGCGAAGGCGGGGGTCTAAAGGATGGCGAATGAGTGATAATAGCAAGGTAGAGATTCCCCGCCGAAGGCGGGCAGGCTGATGGAGTATTATCCGCCTTTGGCGGACAGGAATGACAAGAAGGAGATAAAATAATTAATAAATCAAGATCAAAAGCCGCAGCATTTCTTATATTTCTTTCCTGAACCACAAGGACATTGATCATTTCTTCCAATCTTGGAATTAGACGACGATGGATTTGATAATGATGACGGTGGCTTATTCGCTGGAACCTTTGGCTGATGAGACGAAATAGACAACTCTGGCTTCTTTAATCTAAAAAAGTTCTCAAATAAAATCGCCTCAAATCTCATAAAAAATTCATCAAAAAGTTTCTTTCCCCCATTCCTATATTCCACTAATGGATCATGATGCCCATAAGCCCTCAATCTAACCGAGTCTCTAAGATGGTCCATATCTTCCAAATGCTCCGTCCATAACGAATCCAAAATTCTTAAAATCAATGACTTAAGAGTTGGCTCAAATAAATCAATACCAATATTTGTCTTTATTTTCTGAAATTTAGAATCAAAATTTTGAGGAGAATCAATTTCCAATTCGCTTAATACCCTATTCAATTCCTCACTGGGAACATCAGCAAATCTTTCCAGATTTTTTTTAATAATCTGATATGTATATTCCTCTAAATTAGATGACTCTAAAACCTCATTCCTTTTTTTATAAAAAGAAGTTCTGTGCTTATTCAAAACATCATCATACTCAAGAGTATGTTTTCTTACATCAAAATGCATGCCCTCCACCTTGCTTTGGGCTGACTCTATTGCCTTTGAAATAAACTTTGATTCTATTGGCTCCCCTTCTGGATAATTAAATCTCTCCATCATCCCCTTTAATTTTTCGCCACCGAAAATTCTCATCAAATCATCTTCTAATGAAACAAAAAATCTTGATTCGCCCGGGTCGCCCATTCTTCCCGCTCGCCCTCTTAACTGATTATCAATTCTTCTTGCCTCATGTCTATCAGTAGCAATAACAGCCAATCCGCCCAACTTTCTTATCTCATCTCCTTCCTCGGGGCTACTATTTGAGCCACCTAAAACAATATCAACACCCCTTCCTGCCATATTGGTGGCGATTGTTATTGAACCCCTTTTCCCTGCTTGAGCAATAATTCCCGCTTCTTTTTCATGATTTTTTGCATTCAAAAGATTATGCTCAATTCCAACTCGAGAAAGAAGTCCTGATAATTTTTCATTTTTTTCAATTGATGCCGTCCCAACTAAAATTGGCTGACCTTTTTCATTTTTCTCCCTTATTTCTTCAATAATCGCACTCCATTTTTCTTTTTCTGTCTTATAAATCAAATCAGGCAAGTCTTTTCTAATAATTGGTTTATTGGTTGGGATTGCAACCGCTTCCAATCCATAAACCTTATCAAATTCCTCAGCTGATGTGAGGGCAGTCCCAGTCATCCCTGATAGTTTTTCATATGAGCGGAAATAATTTTGATAAGTAATGCTTGCCATAATTCTATTTTCTTGACGAACAGGAACTTTTTCTTTTGCTTCCAATGCTTGATGGAGTCCCCCACTATATCTTCTCCCTGCAAGAATTCTTCCTGTAAATTCATCTACAATTAAAACTTCGTTGTTTTTTACTACATAATCCTTATCTTTCTTAAAAATCGCAAATGCCTTTAATGATTCTTCTAAATAATGGATGTATCTAAAACCTGATTGACTATAAAGATTATCTATCCCCAAAATTTTTTCTACTTTTGAAATTCCTGATTCATTTATACTCACTGAGCGATATTTTTCATCAACTTCATAATCCTCATCTTTTTTTAATTGAGGGGCAATTTGTGAAAAAAGGGAATAATATTTACTTGATTCTTTTTCGGGAAATGTGATGATAAGCGGTGTTCTTGCCTCGTCAATTAAAATACTATCAACCTCATCTACGATTGCGAAAAATCTTCCTCTTTGGACTTTGTCCTCTAATTTATAAACTAAATTGTCCCTTAAATAATCAAATCCAAACTCATGATTCGCTCCATAAGTGATGTCCGCTTGATATGCCTCTTTTCTTTCAACCTGCCTTAAATATGAATCCTCTATTTGAAAAAATCCTTTTTTGTCTCTTGCTTCATCAGAATTTCCATTGGCTGATGGGTCGTAAATAAATGCATCGCCTGAAACAATACAACTCACTGATAATCCTAATGCATAATAAATTTGCCCCATCCAAACTGCATCTCTTTTTGCTAAATAATCATTGACGGTCACGATATGAACTCCTCTTCCCAGTAAGGCATTTAAATAAACTGGGGCGGTGGCAGACAATGTTTTCCCTTCACCTGTTTTCATCTCTATTATTTTTCCTTGATGCATTGCTAATCCTCCAAGCATTTGAGAATCAAAAGGTCGGTGTCTTTGTCCCAATTGTCTTTTAGCGGCTTCTCTTATAAGAGCAAATCCTTCTACTAAAAAATTATCCAAATCGGATGGATTTTTTATTTGCTCCTTTAATTTTAGCGATTTTTCTCTAAGAGAAAAATCGCTCAATTTCTCAATTTCCGGCTCTAATTTATTGATTGCCTCTATTGTTTTTAAGTTTTTCTTTCGAAATACCTCCGCGGAGTCTTTCTTCAAAAAGTTAAACATATTGTTTCTGATTATTATCAGAATAGCACATAATCACATTTAAGACAAAAAAGAGCATTCATCTATTTTTACTTACTAATAATAAATTTTAACCTCATGGTTAAATAAAATTGAAAAATTATTATCAAAATCAAAACATAAATTATTACATTTTTTATGAATACATTTATCATATTACCACCTCATTCTGAAAAATTAAAAACATCCTCCCTTGATAAGAGCCGACTAAAATCAGAATGCTTAATTAAACTTTTTTCCTTTTGGCAAGGAAATTTCTTTATCTTTGAGATATTTATAAAAATTACTCCCATCAATATAAACCGCTATTTTCATTACCTTGATTATACAATAAAAAAACCGGTCTTGCCAAAGGCAGAACCGGTGCTCATAGTGTTTTTATCTTACCAGGAATAAAATTAAAAATCAATAGCAATTATCCACAAATTATAATATTTCTTCGCTGATGCCACTCTTACCAAAATCCTGAATTTCGGGGAGATCTACTCCGTGTTTCTTAATATAAGAATTATGTTTTGATATTTTCTCGTTATGCTTATCAATTATTTTTTTGGCAGTAGCCGAGCTTATTTTCTTCTTTTCCTCAAGAGACAAAACCGCCTCCATTAGCAAATGCCATCTACTCGTCTTATTCCTTATTTGCATATCAAAAGGAGTGGTGGTGGAGCCATTCTCAATATATCCGAAAACCTTAAACCTTGATGGATTTTTAGATTTATCAAATAATATATCCTTTATTGTTTCAGGATATCCATGAAAATTAAATATAACTGGCTTATTAGAAGTAAAATAAAAATTAAAATCTTTATCAGGATTATTTTTTCTCCAATTATAATTTCCAAAACCAAAAGAATTTATTTCTAAAATATTTACAAACCTCACCTTAACTTTTGGAATTTCTTTTTTGATAAGATCAATCGCATAAATACATTCTTTCGTCATATAATCGCCGATGCCAACAAAAACAATATCAGGATTCTTATCGCTTATATCATTCCAAATATCTATCCCCTTTTCCATCATATCTTTTGCCTGATTTATCCCCAACCATTTTGGCTCCAATGTTTTTCCAGCAGAAATAATATTTATTTTATCCCTTGTTCTTAAACAATAATCTATCACTGCCAGCGACATTGTCCCATCAACAGGAAAATAAGCAGAAACAAAATCATTTCCTGATTGAAGCAGTCCGTCAATGAAGCTTGGGTTTTGATGAGAAAATCCATTATGGTCTTGTCGCCACCCTGATGATGTGAGGATATAATTGAAAGACGGCACACCCTTTCGCCATGGAAATTCCCTGCTTGCTTTCAAGAATTTAGCAAGTTGGTCTGCCATTGATGATACAATTTCAATAAATGCCTCATAACTAGCAAATACTCCATGCCTTCCCGTGAGGACATATCCTTGTAAAATTCCCTGTAAAGAATGCTCGCTGAGTATTTCTATCACCCCTCCCCTTCTTGAAGAAAAATCTTCATCCGTTTTTTTCAATGGCCACAAAAATATTCTTTTTGTCTTTTTGAAAACTGCATCTAATTTATTAGAATATGTTTCATCTGGTGAAAATAGCCGAAAATTTGCTTCCCCCTTATTTAATGAGAAAACCTCTGCTAAATAATCTCCAATTCTTCTCATATTACTTGAGCCAATTTCTCCCATATTCTTTGGTGGCTCTGCGAACTTAGTCCAATCTGGCAATTCTAAATTTTTTGAAACTTTTTCAGCCATTGTGTGGATATTCCTACCCATTCTTTTATTTTCTTCTGGCAAAATAGACAAAACATCTCTTATTGGACCCTTATCATTTGAGAAAAGAGATTTTGCTCCATAAGAAAGGAGCCAATCCTCCAATGCCCTTCTTTCTTCTTTATCATCTTTAACATTTTTTAAAGGCACTTGATGAGATAAATAATTTCCTTCAATTTTTTTGCCATTAAATTCCTTTATCCCCGTCCATCCCTTAGGTGTTTCCAAAATAATCATCGGCCATTTTTTATCTTTCCCTCCTTGAATATCCCTTATTATTGAATAACATTTTTGTAGAGCAATATTCATTTTTATATCTCCAAACAATGAATTTCCCTTCACAAATATTGGTTGCCACCCACATCCGCAAAAATAATTTTTTAATTCTCTTCTGCTCATTCTTCCATATATTGTTGGTCCTGATATTTTATATTCATTCAAATGAAGAATTGGCAAAACTGCTCCATCGATAGATGGGCTTAAGAATTTATTTAAATGCCAACTTGCTGCCAATGGTCCTGTTTCGGCCTCTCCATCTCCAATCAAACAAGCAGCTATTAAATTTGGATTATCTAATACTGCTCCGAATGCAGTTGATAATGAATATCCTAATTCTCCGCCTTCAAGTATTGAGCCGGGTGTTCCGGGATTTGTATGGCTTGGGAATCCATAAGGCCAACTGAAGTTTTTTGATATATATGATAGTCCGCTCTCATCAAATTTTGCTTGGGGATAAAATTTTCTTAATGTTCCCTCTAAGTAAAGGTTTGCTTGAAGGGCGGGGAATCCATGACCGGGTCCTAATATAAATAATATATTTGCTCCTGTTTTTTTTATTAAAAAATTTAGGTGGGCATAAGTAAAGTTTATGCCCGGGCATGTCCCCCAATGTCCTAATAATCGTGGTTTTATGTCGTCAGGCGAGAGTGGTTTTTCTAATAAGAAATTATTTTGTAAGTAAATTTGGGCGACAGTAATATAATTCGCCAATCTAAAATATTTTTTTATTGATTTTATCTCATCTCTCCTCATCATATATATATTATACCCCATTTTTTATTAGGCATTCATATATCCCCCCGCCGTAGGCGGGGGGATATATCCCATCACTCAATATATTAATATATTATACCCCATTTTTTATATAGAAAAAACAAAAAATAATCGAAATAAAAAAGCACCCCCGAACTAAACTTCAGTTCGGGGGCGGTTGATAAAAAATTATGGGATTATGGGACAAGCGGTGGGTCATTATCACACGAAAAACCAAGGCTTGTTGCCACATCGATAGAGCAAAGGCAACCACAATGGTGATCGGTGTCTTCTCCAGCTACCACATGACTCCTCTCTTCTCTGCTTAAATTCGTAATAGTTTTCTTTCCGAGGTTCAGTTTTTTTTCTTTTAGTCTTCTTTTCATGGTTTTTTCTCCTTTTTTAGTTTATGTTATTTTTTATTTTTTATTCTCAAAAATATTTTTTAATCCATCCAACAACCATTTTACATATTTAAAAATATAATCAATATCTTTTCTGTGGAAAAGTATCGTTGCCTCACTTCTCGCGATGATAAGATAAGACAATCCCCCCGCCCTTGCGGGCGGGGGGGGGATATTATTATTTTTTTATATTTACTCTCTATTTGTTCTAAATTTTGAATACACCCATACTTCCCCCGCCACAGGCGGGGGAAGTATTTAATATGCCTGCACCCTCCTCCCCGCCCCAAAGGGGCGGGGAGGATGTTCAATCTTTTTATAAAAAATACTACTTAAAAATTTTCAAAACATCGGCTATAATATCAAATATGACTAACTCAAAAGACGATAAAAAAATGATAATTATATTGGGACCGACTTCTTGTGGAAAATCGGATTTAGCAGTCCAAATAGCAAAAAAATTCAATGGCGAGATTATTTCCGCTGACTCAAGACAAGTATATAAGGGAATGGATATTGGCAGTGGAAAAATCACTAAAAAAGAAATGAGGGGTATCCCCCACCACCTATTAAGCATCGCCTCTCCAAAAAGAAATTTCTCAGCCAACAGATTTCAAAAGTTAGCCCAAAAAGAAATAAAAAAAATATGGAGGAAAAATAAGCTGCCAATTATTTGCGGTGGCACCGCTTTTTATATAGATTCACTTCTTGGCGACATCCAAATATCACCAGTTAAGCCAAATCTTGAATTAAGAAAAAAATTAGAAAAATTATCAGCAGAAAAACTATTTAATAAATTAAAAAAAATGGACCCAAAAAGAGCAAAAAATATTGATAGAAAAAATAAAAGAAGGTTAATTCGGGCTATTGAAATAGCGATGAGTAATATTGATACAAAAAAAGAGAAGGAAAAATTTATCTCAAAAAATAACTATTTAAAAATAGGTATAAAAAGATCTCCAGAGAAATTAAAAAAAAGAATTGAGCATCGTCTTAATTCAAGACTAAAAAAAGGGATGATTGATGAGATAAAAAATTTAAAAAAAATTGGGTTAAGTTGGCAAAGAATTGATAATTTTGGATTAGAATATCGTTTTGTCTCAAGATATTTGAGAGGAATCATCACAAAAAAAGAAATGATTGAAAAGATATTATCTGAAAGCTGGAAGTTCGCAAAGAGACAAATGACTTGGTGGAAGAGAGATCAAAATATAATTTGGATAAGCAATTATCCCAAAGCAAAAAAATTAATATATGATTTTTTAAGAAAATAATTGATGAATTAAATTATAATTATTCTAATAATTATTAGATTATGATAAAATATGGATACACTAAAATGAAAATATAAAATAATCAAAAAAGACTTCTTGAAAAGAAATCTTTTTTGTTGTGCCTGCTTTCGGCTTAGGAATTCCTTGTCCGAGAAAGGACTTTCGTCCCACAAGCACATTATTAGTATATTATCATAATAAAATTTGTCAATATAATTATCCACAATACAAGAAGAGAGCAAGCTAAATAAATCCATTTATTTTGTTTTTGATTTTAAAAATTCCAAACCGCTTTTATATTTACCATAATTTATTGATTATATTCTAACTTATTTTTTTAATATTTTAATAGAAGTGCAATATCAATTATATATATTTCAAAAACTACTGAATATCCTGCTGGATATTTTCAAATCAACATTACTTATCCAATGCTCTAATCGTATATTGATTCTTGGGGTCCCAGAGGAGCCAGCCGGCATCTAAACCAACATCATAAACCGCCTTTTTTTGAAGACGGATCATTTTCTCATCATAAGTCGCCCCTAAATCAAAATCTTGTAGCCATGGTCTTATCTTGGCTAAATTTATATCAGGATTTTTTTTCTTGAAATCATCTATTCTACCTTGAGCAGTCCTTAACGAATACTTGACAACTTCATAGGGATGTTCCGCTGGATTATTAAAACCCAAAAATCCCTTGGCATAATGAGATGGATAAACCATTGGACAAACAAAATCAAAATAAGGAATGGCTGTCTCCAATACCTGCCCTATTCCCAAATCATCTCTATTTATTGTCGCTAATCCAAATAAATCTACTGATATTTTTATTCCCAAAGGACGAAGATTGTCTGATAAATACTTAAAAAAATTACTTAGAATTTCCTGCCTTGGTTTTTTCTCGTCATAAAATGGGTAGGAAATATCTTTCATATCTCCATCCGATGGAAATCTTATATAATCAAAATTAATCTCGTCAAAACCAACTCGGTCTAATTCTTTCGCTATTGATATTGTATAATTCCAAACTTCTTGGCTGGCAGGATCAACCCATGCCAAATCTTTTTTATCTCGCCAAATTATATCAATTGAATTTTTGTCTTTTCCATCATCAATCGCCCTCTTGCTCTGAACTGCTAAATCTGGTCTTTTCTCCGCCAAAAATAAATCTTGAAAAATAGCAACTCTTGCAATGGCATATATATTTTTATTATGAAATCTTTTAATAAGATTTGTTAGATTAGATATTCTTCCATTTTCTGATTCCATTGAATTTATTATCAATGAATTTGTATTAAATGACACCTTGCCAGTATAATCTTTTATATCAATAACGATTGCATTTACTTCTGTTTTGTCTATTAAATCTATTAGCCGATTAATTCCATTTTCAGTGATGGCCGTCCATGTCGTAGAATATATTGCCTTCACTTCTTTTGGCGGATTTTCTAATTTTTTATTTTCTTCTCCATAAAGGGAGGCGGTGGCATTATCATTTTCTATAATTGAAATACTGAAATTGCCCTCTTCTGATGTCAAAAAAATTCCTACCCACATTGCAGGAATTATAATCAGTATTAAGATAATTATAATATAGCCCTTCATATTATTTTGCTAAATCCCTACTCCTATTATTTGATAATTTTCGCCAAATATACCACACAATAAAGGCAAGAATAATGGCTAAAATTAGATAATCAAATCTATGAAAATATTTTTGTAAGACCATCCAATTTTCTCCCAGTATATATCCTAAAAAAGAAAGGGCAAGAGACCAAATGAAAGAGCCAATTATTGTGAGGAAAGTAAATTTCCAAATATTTACTTTAAATATTCCCGCGGGAAAAGAAATAAATGTTCTTACCACTGGAATAAGTCGTCCCCAAAAAATAGTTTTCTGCCCATGATTATTGAAAAATCTTTCTACTTTGAAATAATCTCTATTAACTATTGGGATTTTTTTTAAAAAATTAATAAGTGGCTTGCCGACAAAATATGCAATACTATAAGAAATCAATGAACCTATAACACTCCCAATAGTTCCCGCAAGAACGACCATCCAAAAACTGAATGTCCCCTGCCCTGCCAAAAATCCTGAGAAAGGCATTGTTATTTCTGATGGTATTGGGATATTCACACTATCTATTGCCATCAATAAGAAAATACCCCCATATTCAATTTTAGAAATGAGGCCTAATATAAATTTTGAAATAATCGCCAATATTGATGTTATCATTTTTGTTAGTTGTTTTATAGTAAATTATACACTTTATCCCCGCCATCTATTGACATCTTTATTTATATATGCTATAATTTATTCAGTTTAGAGTTAAAATAAAGGATTAAAATAAAAATAGGAGGTGTAAAAATGGCAACACAAAAGCCAAGAGTATTGTTAGCAGAAGACGACTCAACTCAACAAGATTGGGCGAATGTATCTCTTTCGGAATTAGCCAACCTTACAATTGTGGATGATGCAAGAAGGGCATACAAAGGAACTATTTCAAATTAACAAAAAATATATTAAAATATGATAAAATGAGGTCAAAATATAAGTTTTTTAAAAACAAATATGACAAATATAAAATTTTCTTTCAAGCATATATCAAAAAATAAGAAATTATTAAATACCAT
>JBFEPE010000002.1:0-77853 GCA_041550235.1 Minisyncoccia bacterium | reverse complement strand
TATTCAAATGTTTGAGTTTTGCCGACTTTCAAATAGAGGCAAAACGAGTTTTTTCCAGCCAGAGGCGGATCCGCCTATGGCGGAGAATTAATCATCGCGGAGACAAGAAATAAATTGCAAAGCAATTTCTTTCTTGGCGGGAATGGATATAATTTGTCTATTTACGAACGAAATAGAGAAATTTTAGATTTTTTTGGGAAGTAGAGGAGATTCTAAATCTCCTTCTTGATGACCCTTGTCTTAATAGGCATCTTTGAGCCAGCCCTCATCAATGCCGTCTTTGCTAATTCCTCTGAAACACCATCAACCTCAAATAAAACTCTCCCCCTCTTTACTGGAAAAACATAATACTCAACCGCTCCCTTTCCTTTTCCCATCGGCATATTGTCTGGCTTTTTTGTTATTGGCTTATCAGGGAAAATTCTTATCCATACCTTTCCGCTTCTCTTTAGATAGTTGGTTATAGCCTTTCTTCCTGCTTCAATTTGAGCACTATTAACCCAAGATTCTCCCATTGATTGCAACCCAAATGAACCAAAACTTAAGCTCACTCCACGAGTTTCTTTGATTCTTTTTCTTGATCGGCCCTTTTGCCATTTCCTATGTTTAACTTTTTTTGGCACTAATAGCATAATTTTAGTATTAATTAAAGAGAGGTATCACATCTCTACCCCCCGCCTTCGGCGGGGGGTAGAGATTTTTTATATATATTATTATCCTTTTATAAATTATTTTTTTCTCACATCACCCCCCCCCCCGCCGAAGGCGGGGGATGTGATTCATTCTTACTTATTAGATATCACTTCTTGGTCTTAAAATCTCGCCCAACCCCTTATTTATATCGCTCTTATCTTCCTCGAAAACCTGCCCCTTATAAATCCAAACCTTAATTCCCAAACTTCCATAAGTGTCAATTGCTCTCGCCATTGCGAAATCAATATCAGCCCTCAATGTTTGGAGTGGCATTTTCCCCCACTCAAGATGCTCGCTTCGAGCAATATCAGCCCCACCCAATCTTCCAGAAACTCTTATCTTAACACCCTCAACCTCCTTATTTTTTGAAACTTGGTCAATCATTCTTTTCATTACCTTCCTAAATGGAGTTCTCTTTTCTAAATCTTCAGCAATTAAATTGGCAACTACTTGAGCACTAGCAGTTGGCGATTTTACTTCACTTATATTTATTGACAAAACAACTTTTTCAGCCAAGCCCACTGTTTTGCGATGTTTATTTATTAAACTATCAACTTCCTTTGTTAAATCATCAATTCCTTTTCCGCCCCTTCCGATAATTACCCCTGGGCGAGCAGTTGTGATATTTATAGAAAGTTCATTGCCTAATCTTTCAATTATTATGTTTTCTATTCCTGCTGGTTTCAATTTTTTCTTTAAAAATTCTCTAATTTTAAAATCCTCTTCCAAAATCTTTGGCAGAGTTTTCTTTTTAGGAAACCATCGCGAATCCCATTGCTTCGTGATTCCTAATCTAAATAATTTTGGATTTATTTTCCTACTCATAATTTTATTTCTTGATATCTGATTTAATAAATTTGACCGAAGGTGCCTTTCTCTTCCTCTTTTTAACATCTTTTTCTTTGATTGTCAAAAATATATGAGACATTTTTTTCTGAATCATTGTTGCTCTTCCCTTTGCTCTTGGCATTGATCTTTTCAACATTGGACCTTTATCAACTCTAATTTCATCTATAATGAGATTGTCCTTATTCAAGCCAATATTCTCAGCATTTTTTTTGGCACTTCTAACTAATTTTAAAATAGGACCTGATGCTCTTTGCGGACGAAAAAGAAGCTCGGATTCTGCTTCTGAGATGGGCATTCCCTTGATAATATCTGCTACCCTCCTCGTTTTTCGAGGGGCAATTTTCAAATATTTCAAGGTTGCTTTTGCAACTTTTTCAATAATCTTTCCATTTTCACTTTTTTCTTTTGCTATTGACATTTTTTTTATTTAAAAATTCTATTAAAAAATGCTACTTCTTGCCCTTCTTCTCCAACTCCTTCTGCATCTTACCACCATGACGAACAAACTTTTTGGAAGGAGAAAATTCTCCCAACTTATGTCCAACCATATCTTCAACTATTGGGCCAACCTTAATAAAGTCCTTTCCATTATGGACTTCAAAAATATGACCTATCATTTCGGGACTAATACTTGAACTTCTTGCCCATGTCTTTATTGGCTGACGAGAATTTGGGTCAGCCGCCATTACTTTCTTTATTAATTTTTGATCCACAAATGGACCTTTCTTTAAACTTCTACTCATATATTTACTTCTTCTTATCTCTCGCTGACTTTCTTCTGCTCACAATCAACTTATTGCTCCACTTCTTCTTCTTTCTCGTCTTTCTTCCTCCGGTTACCTTACCCCACTTTGTCTTAGGCCTCTTAGTTCCGCGAGAGTGATGGGCTTCTCCTCCACCATAAGGATGGTCGCAAGGATTCATCGCAAATCCCCTCACGGTTGGTCTTTTGCCAAGCCATCTATTTCTACCCGCCTTACCTATCTTTATTGTCTTAAATTCTTGATTGGAAACTTCGCCAATAGTAGCAAAACAATCAGCTAATATCTTTCTCACTTCACCTGATGGGAATTTAACTAATGAATACTTGCCCTCTGTTCCCATAACTTCGGATGATGAGCCGGCTGACCGAACTAATTTACCTCCTTGACCGGGCAATATCTCAATATTGCAAACTTTTGTGCTCACGGGGATATTTCTTAATTGCATTCTATTACCTGTTTTAACTGGTGTTTTCTTATCGGCAATTATCTCATCTCCTTTTTTTAAATCTCCGGGAATTAAAATATACCTTTTTTCTCCGTCTTTGTAAAGGATTAATGATATAAAAGCATTTCTGTATGGGTCATATTCAATAGTTGTTATTTTTGCTGGCACTCCTAATTTGTCCTGCTTGAAGTCTATCTGGCGATATAATTTTTTTGCTCCTCCTCCTTGATGACGAACTGTTATTCGCCCGCTACTATTTCTTCCTGCTCTCTTTTTTAGAGATAATAAAAGGGGCTTGAACGGCTCATCAGTCGTCAAGACTTTTTTATAATCAATTCCTGTCATATTTCTCCTTGATGGAGTTGTTGGTTTATATCTCTTCGCCATTTTATTGTTATTATGGTTATGTCATTTCTACCTCCCCCCGCCGTAGGTGGCACATCCGCCTCTGGCGGGCGGGGGGAGGTATTATTAATTAACAAATATACTTATAGTTTATTTATTTATTATTATTTTGCAAATATAATTTCCACAAATCAATTCTTGCCAATATCACTCCCTCACTCCTCTCGCCCCACTCTGACAAATCTTTTAACTAAGAGTGTAAATGGATGGCAGAATAAAAATGGCACATGATACCCCCAAGTGCGATTATTTTAAAAAAAGCGGGGCATCGCCCAAAATCAAGCAATCACTATTCCTATTGGATCAAGGGTGATTAAAATTTCCACCAAATCTTCTTGGTCTCTCATAACCTCATCTATATCCTTATAAGCACCGCTTGCCTCATCTAAATTAGCCCTGCCTCGGACAGCATGAAGAATCCCCCTCTTCTCTAATTTCTCAATCTCCTTATTTAAATCCAATGTTCTTTGGGCCTCCTTTCTTCCTAATTTTCTACCCGCCCCATGAGCACAACTATTGAAACTATCAGGATTGCCCTTGCCCCGAACAATATAACTTCTTGTCCCCTGACTACCGGGAACTATCCCTATTGTATCCTTATCAGCCAAAGTTGCCCCCTTGCGATGAACCCAAACATCTTTTCCAAAATGATTTTCTAAAGAAGCGAAATTGTGAGCGATATTTATAATATCGCCAAAATCATTTTTTAAATCAGCAACCTCTTTGAATATTGAAACTATTCTCTCCAACATCAATTTTCTATTGGCGAAAGCAAAATCAACACAATATCTCATTTCAGAAATATAATCTTCCGCCTCGCTTGTTCCTATTTTTAAAAATGCTAATTGATGTTTTTTGGCAACGATGGGGTAAGAATCCCCGCAAATTTCTATTGCCTTTTTATTATAATAATCTGCCACTTTTTTACCTAAATTTCTACTTCCTGAATGAACCATAATCCAAATATATCCATCTGACCCTTTCAAAATATCAATGAAATGATTTCCTCCTCCAAGTGTCCCAATTTGTTTTTTAGCTGAATCGTATTCTGAATTGATTATTTTCATTTCCTTTTTTATTTTCGGCATATATTCTTCTTCCTGCTCTTTTTTATGATGTTTGAATCCAACTGGTATTTCCTTTCTTATTCTTCCTAATATTGATTTTAATATTTCAATGCTTATTTCTTTCAGTGGGGTTCTCGTGGCACAAACTCCACAGCCAATATCAACCCCCACGGCATTAGGGACTACTACCCCATCTGTCGCCATCACTCCTCCAATGGGCATGCCATAGCCGACATGGACATCTGGCATTATTGCAATGTGATGATAGGCAAATGGAAAATTTGCTATATTTTTTATCTGCTCCATTGATTTTTCATCAACCTCATCCGTCCATATCTTTATTGGAATTTTTTCAGTCATTATAGTCTTCATTGTATATATTATATCACAAAAAATCCCCCACCTTCGCCTCGCCACGAAAGAAATTGCTTCGCAATTTCAACGGACTGGGACGTTTAAATTATTAAATAATTTATTATGTTCCTCCTAATCGCCTCAATTAATTGAGCATAGAATCTTAAATTGTGAATTGTTGCTAATCGCCAAGATAAGGAATCCTCTATCTCAAAAAGATGCCTTAAATAACTTTTTGAATAATTCTTACAAGTAAAACAATCACAATAATCACTCACTGGATTCTTGTCTCTATAATGCTTCTCCTTATCAATATACAAAAACTCCCAAAAATCTTTATCAACAAGGGGATTTATTTTATTAATATCCTTTTCCCAAACATAAAGCCGCTTATGCCTCGCATCTCTTGTCGGCAAAACACAATCAAAAATATTATATCCCATTTTAGCGCCCTCAACTATTCCCTCAACACTTCCAACTCCTAAGGCAAATTTTGGCTTATCGTTGGGAATTGAGTCGCATACTAATTTTAATATTTCTAAATTCATCTTTCCCGTCTCCCTGCTTATTGGCCAACCGCCAAAAGCATATCCATCAAATCCAATCTTTATTAATTCATCTGCACATTTTTTTCTTAATTCCTTATCTTCCCCGCCCTGAACGACAGCCAATAATATCGGTCTATTCTCATCATTTAATTTCCTTTTTTCAATTTGATTTTCAAACTCTATTTTACATCTCTTCGCCCAATCAATTGTTCTATTCACACTCTCTAATAACTGCTCTTTTTTGGCGGATTGCTTCGGGCAATCATCTAAACAAATTAAGATATCGGCCCCAATATCAAATTGAGCAATAATTGAGTTTTCAGGAGTGAATCTTATCTTTTTTGTCTTTCCTCCTTGTCCCTTTTTCATTATCATTCCCTCGTCAGTTATTTTTCCCATTGATGGATTCCCATAAATCAATGATAAGACTTGAAATCCTCCAGAATCGGAAACAATCCATCCATCAAAATTCATAAATTTTTTAATCCCTTCAAATTCCTTTATCACGGACAATCCGGGATTTTGGGGCAGATGGTATCCATTAACAACAATTCCTTCTATTCCTGATGATTTTATATCAAAAGATGAGATGCTTCGCACAACCCCCCACGTGGCATCAGGGAAAAATATAGGAAATTTCATTTCCCTACCCCTTATTTTATATTTATCTAAATATTCCATATCTATAATACTATTATCTTTTAAATATTTTTTCAATTTATTTCTTTATTTTTTTATTAAAGCCAAGTATCTTCAATATTATCCTTTCTCCTTATATCACTCTTAATTTTCTCTGTGCTTAAAATTTTAAATCCTTGATGATTGGTAAATCAATTAGCCATTTATTTAGTATTAATATTAAAATCGCCAAGGGCAACCAAATATATCTTAGTGAAAATATTATTTTTTTACTATCGCCACCACCCCCGCCACTTCTCTTGGCAAAAATAATTCTTATTAAATTAACGACCGCCCCGATAATTAGAGCCGAAAAAATATAAATCACCCAAAGAGGATGCCCAACGACTAATATTCCTAAAAAAACAAACCAATATTCATCATCATAAAAAAATCTATTGCCTCGCCTATTATTTAAAAATTTAATCAACTTAAAAATAATAACTGCCACCAATAAAGAAGTGAGGAATGGAATAATATATCTATATCCAACATAACTCAAAAAATAATTTATTTTTTGATATGGCGGTAAAAGAAATTGAGAAACAGCATCATTCTTCCAAAGGAAATATGTTGTCAAAGAGAATAAAATTCCTCTTATAAGTTCTATTGCGACGACAAAAAAAGCAACAAACTTTCCCAAGTTTGCCACTTTAAATTTTAATTGATTGGCAATCAGAATAATTATTAAAACAATATAAAATACTGGGATAAACTGCCAAAAAAGATTGGTTATTAGGATTAAATCCATATCTATAAATTACCATTGGAAGAAATAAGTAGTTGTGGTTGATGCTAAATCTAAAGATGGGTCAGAACCAACCTCAAAAAGATTATCATTGTCCCCACCATCAGTAGTCTCTACATCACCAGAGCCACCATTAGAGAAATAAACACTTTCCATCTGAGTATTTAACTCAAAGGTAGTATTTGTCGAATTGCAATCATAGGTATAATAAAGATTATCTGCTGCGACAGAAGAAGTTGCATTCGTTGGGTCAACTGGTAGGGATGCCAATGGAGAGCCAGATGAGATCCCAGAGAAAACAATTGGCATCCATCCATCCCCATCTACCTTTCTGAAATTAGAAGAACTTGAGAAAGTTACATCTTTTCCATCGCCTGCATTTAATGATGTAGAAGCACGAGAGCTTGGGAGAGAATAAAACCTATTATTGGTACAAGAATAAGAACCAGAACCATCCAAATCAGGAGAAGCTAAATCGGTAATATAAAGATTTATGGCTGTTCTTATAGATGATAAGTCTGAAATTCTTTTTGTATCCCTACTCTTACTTAATAATTCAGCGGGGTTCAAAGTAACAACAACAATACTCATTAAAATTGCTAAAATAGCGATAACTATTAAAAGCTCTAATAGAGTAAATCCTTTCTTTTCTTGGTTATTATTAAAAAAATTTCTTTTTTGTTCCATATTTTTATTAACTTAAATTACTAAATAAAACTAATTATTTTTCTATATCCCCCCACCTTCAAATATATTATTTATTGATATATTCCTTTATTTTTTCTACGAGGTCATTGATTGATACTTTTGCTTTAACAAAATATTCAATTGCTCCTAAACTTTTTCCTCTTTCAATATCGCTTGTCTGCCCCAAATTTGAAATAATTATAACTGGAACATTTGCTATTTGAGGGTCTGATGATATTTGCTCCAAAACTTCAAAACCACTTTTTTTTGGCAATATTAAATCTAAAAGAACTAATGATAGACTATCTTCTATCATTTTTTTTATTGCCTCTTCGCCATCTTTTGCTAAAACAACATCAATTCCTTCTTTTTGGAACCTCACTCTTAACAAATTTGATAGAAAAGAATCATCTTCTACCAATAATATTCTTTTCTTTGTTTCTTCAGCCATCAACTCATTTTATCAAAAATAAAGGACGAAAACAAGCAGGGTGTGGAAAACCCATTTTAGAATATCTAATGATTAGTCAAGAAATAAAATTTTTAAAAAATATAATAGATGTGCCATGAATAAAAACACCTTATATCCCCGCCCCGCAAAGTTAATATAATCCGCCTTTGGCGGGCGGGGCGGGGATATTTCAATCAATATAACTAGAAATAAAGGACGAAAACAAGCAGGGTGTGGAAAACCCGTCAAGGCAAAGCAGAAATTTCATATAATTACTCCAAAATAAAATATCAACTTTTTGTGATATAATAAGGGAATGATAAAAATAAAAAATTAATATCTTGTTTTGGGATTACTATATATTATAGTATTAAGATATATTATAAATATCATAAAATATGAAATTAAATAATACATACTACCTTGCTCGGCATGGGCAGGCCTTCTCAAATGTGGAAAGGTGGTTTTCATCATGGCCAGAAAAAAGAATATCTCGCCTCACTCCGAAGGGAATAAATCAGGCGAAAAGCAATGCCAAATACTTTAAGAATGTTGGGTTGGATTTGATTATTTCATCTGACTTATTAAGAACAAAGCAAACGGCAAAAATAATTGCCAAAAAGACAAACACAAGAATTATTTTTGAGAAAGGATTTCGTGAAATTGATTTTGGCGACTTGAATGGTGATTCTATTGCTAAATACAATGCTCAATTCAAAAATCAAGAAGAAAGATTTGATTCGCCTCCTCCGGGGACAGACGAGAACTTCACCATTGCTCAAAAAAGATTACTCGAGGCATTATTAAAAATAGACAAGAGATATAAAAACAAAAATATTTTAATAGTGAGCCATGCTTCCCCAATGTGGCTTTTAGAATCAGCTGTCCAAGGTAGATTTGGCAAAAATGCTTTAGACAAAAAAAATTTCATCCCCACCGGCGGCTATAAGAAATTAAGAACAAATGGAGGCAGATGATTATGCCTCTACTACCTCAATCCGCCACTTCCTCTGTCACCCCTGCGAAGGCAGGGGCCTCTACCTCCCCAAAAAATCTAAAATTTCTCTATTTCGTTCGTAAATAGACAAATTATATCCATTACAGCCAAGAAAGAAATTGCTTTGCAATTTATTTCTTGTCTCCGCGATGATTAATTCTCCGCCAAAGGTAGTATATCCGCCTCAGGCGGGCGGATCCGCCTCTGGCTGGAAAGAACTCGTTTTGCCTCTATTTGAAAATCGGCAAAACTCAAACATTTGAATATATAGATCATCGCTCCCCATTCCTTAATTTGTTTCTATTTACTCTCTAGATATTCGAAATTTTGATTTTCTTTGGAGTTGTTAATCTTGCTTCGTCTTATTCCCCTCTATAGAGGGGTGGCTCGCCTTAGGCGAGACGGGCATTGCCCGCCGAAGCCTTGGCGAAGGCGGGTTGACGAAGATAATAAAAAGAGGGTGGGGCTGGGGATTATATTAAATCCCAACCACACCCTTTTGGAGCGGTTATTTCCCGCCTTTTTTTGTCTCATTTTCCAGTATTAATTAATAACTGGCAATCCAAGTACTATACGAAGCTCATCCTTATTCATCCCATCCAGCATTTTTCCAAATCCCTGCCTCTCCATTTCATTTTTTGTATACCCAATAGTGTCGCTGTTATAAATTTCGGCCAACACTTTTATTGATGCTCCTGGATGATTAACCATATAGCCAGCCAAACTCGCGCTATCCAATGACCCCTTCTCAGATCCTTGATAGAAACATTCCACGATAATCTCAAACGGAACACTGTCTAACAATCCTTTTTTGCCCTCGGCAGACATCAATTTGGTAAAATTAATATTTTGAACTCCATTGCCCGTTTTTTCTGAACCGCCCGGTGTCGTCGCCCCATCATTCTCCGATGCACTCTCTTTTCTTAATTTTTCTTTAATATCCTTTTCAATAATCTTGGCTAATTGGTTATCCATTATTTTCAATACTGCATCTTGTATTTTTTGGTCATCACTCAATTTTTTTAATTTTTGGGACAATTCATGTACTTGTGACACCAACTTTGACAAAGAGAACAATGCCTTAATGGACAACCAAATCGCCTTGAAGAACCGGGCGACTTTTTTTGCCAACCGCACAAAGGGACTTACAAAAACCGCTTTTAAAACATTACTTATTTTTTTCATTTTTCACCTCTTTTTCTTCTTTCTTTAATTCCTCTAATTTTTTTCTCAATTCTTTTACTTCCCTCATTAATTTTCTTAATTCTTTTACTTCTTTAAAAAATCTAAAAATACTCATTTTATTCCTCCTAAATTTTTAATCGTTATTCTATTTTTACAATCTTACAACCTCCGCCAGTATATCACACTTTTATTCATTTGTCAATAGGTGGTTGGCTGAGGGGTGTTAGAATTGAGGATAAGCCCCTATCATGTATATAATCACCATTGTTCCCTTATTGAATATACCGAGGCAACACCCTCAAACATATACATATTTTAGTAATGTAGAAATATCAAAGGGAGGGATTGTTTTAGTTCCCTCTAAGAAAAAAGAAATAACCGCCATCGTCATCTCATGCAAAAAAGTAGTAAGAAAAATTGAATTAAAAAAAGCAAATTTCTCATTAAAGCCCATTAAAAAAATAATAAATCCCCTTCCACTAATAACAAATCCCCAAATTGAATTATTAAATTGGATGAACGAATATTTCTTCTCATCCCTATCAGGATTATTTAATTTTGGGCTACCATCTGAAAAAATATTAGAAAAAATAGACTTTGACAAAAATGAATTGCCAATAAAAAAGAATTCTAAAAATAGAAAGAATAATTCCTATTATTTATTGGGAGATAATTTTAATTTTCTAAAAAAAGAAATCAAAAAAAATATTTCACAAAATAAGCAGGTTCTTTTTGTTTTCCCAAATCAAGTCAAAAGAGAGATTTATGAAAAAGAACTATCCAACTTCAATCCATTAATTTTGGGCAAAAAAAATAGCCAAAAACAAAAAAGAGAAGATTATAAGAATATTCTCGCTGGAAAAGAAAAAATAATCTTCGGTTTAAGAAATTCTATATTTCTCCCATTTTTTGATTTAGGAATGATTGTAGTCGTTGATGAGACCAGCACATTGTTAGAAACAAGAGAAACAAAGATTCACTTTATCGTCAAATTTGCCTCCCTAAAAATGAAAGAAATTTATAATTCAGATTTTATTTTTTGCAATTCCAATCTTGGAGCAGAAAGCAGGCAAATGATAGATGATGGGCTTTTTAAGTTGATTGATTCCAAGGACAATAAACAATTAAATTTAGGGGAAATAAAAAAATATAAATCAAATCAAAAAGATATTTTAATTCCAAAAATAATATCCAAAATAAAGGAGTCTCTTAAAAATAATGAGAAAATATTTATTTTTGCTAATCGCAAAGGATGGGCATCTGCCTTAATTTGTAATAACTGCAATCATATTTTCAAATGTCCAACATGCGATGCTTCTATGTCCTATTATTCAGATAATCAATCTTATCCTCAAAAAAGGTTTCTATCTTGTCGCCATTGCTATAGAAAATTAGTCGCTCCTAGCACTTGCCCTCAATGCGGAGGACATCTAATTAAATTCTACGGCTTTGCCGTTGATAAGGTGCTTTCCAAAATAAAATCTCTATTTCCCAATGCGAGGATTGAAAAATTTGATTCTGACAATTTAAAATCTATTTCTTCTGAAAAGAAAATAATTGAAAAATTATTAAATAATCAAGTTGATATTATTATTGGAACAGAATTGTTTCTAAAATATTCTATCCCAATGGATTTAAGTATTATCTCATCTTGGGAGCAAATTATTAATTTTCCTGATTTTAGGGCAAGGGAAAGAGCTATTAAATATTTGAAAGATATTTCTAATTTTAGTAAAGATATAATCATTCAATCATTTTCTGAACCAATATTGGATGAATCTTTATCAAAAGAAATCTCATTGAGAAAAAAACTATTGTATCCTCCTTTTTCTGATATCATTAAAATATCTTTCAGCGACAAAGATAAGAATAAGGCAATAAGAATTGCTAATTTTAATTTTGCTAATTTAAAGAATTTATTGGATAAAGAGTTTGGAGGTGGTAATTTTCAAATCACTCCTCCTCTGCCGGGATTTATATCTAAAATAAGGAATAAATATATATTTGATATTTTTTTGAAAATAAAAAAGGACTCATCAGATGTCCTTTCGGAAAATATTATCAAAAAAAGAAATATTGTTTTGAATTCATTATCAAAAGAAGCAACCATCAAAATCAACCCCCTCAATATCCTTTAATCATACTCCCTCATTGATAATTGTGCCTTGAACTGCTTTGATGTTTCTAATGCCACGGCGACAACAATCAAAATGGCTGTTCCTCCAATAGTGAGGAATGTTGTTCCCGTTATGCCCTTTAATAGAGTTGGCAAAACAGCAATCAACCCCAAAAATATCGCCCCCACTAATGTGATTCTATTTAAAACTTGCTTGATAAAATAAGATGTTGGCTGACCCGGGCGAATTCCGGGAATAAACCCACCGTTCTTTTGAAGATTTTGGGAAATTTCCTTCGGGTCAAATGTTATCATTGTATAGAAATATGTAAATACTAATACCAAGAAGAAGTAAAGAGCAGAATAAATCCATTGATTTTCAAAAATACCCACTAAAAATTGTGACAGATTTAAGGCCCAAGCAGACTTTATTGATGCAATCATTTGTCCCAAAAATTGAGGGAAAAGCATTATTGAGATAGCAAAAATAATTGGCATCACTCCCGCTTGATTTACTTTCAAAGGAAGGTAAGTAGAAACACCTCCAAAAATTCTATTTCCCCTCACTCTTTTTGCATAAGAAATAGGGACTTTTCTTTCGGCCTCGTTAATAATAACAACTCCTGCAATGATAATAAGAGCGACAACTATAAATGATCCATAAGTGAAAAGCATATCGGGAGTATAAGAGGCAACGGCTGATCTAATTGCACCCGGTAATCCGCTAATAATTCCGGCAAAAATTAATAATGAAATTCCATTTCCAATTTTATATTCTGAAATTAATTCACCTATCCACATCACGAAAATTGTTCCTGCAGTTATCAAAATAACATTCCTTATTAAAGAAGCGAATGGCAGTTGGGCTATGACTCCCTGAGATATCAGGATATTCAAAAATCCATATGCTTGAAGAAGTGCTAATGGAACGGTTAAATATCGTGATACTTGATTGAATTTTTGCTTGCCTGCCTCACCTTCTTCATGATACATTTCTTTTAATCTTGGGAAAACCATTGTCAAAAGTTGCATAATAATCGTCGCGGTAATATATGGGGCAACTCCAAGCATCACAATGGATAAGTTGCTAAGTGTTCCTCCTGAGAATATATTTAATATTCCCAGCAATTGACTGGAAGCAAAAATTGCCTTCAATCTTTCGGCATCTATTCCCGGAACTGGAACGGCGGCAAATAATCGGACTACTACTAATAGAGCCAAGACTATAAATATTTTTTTTCTTAAGTCAGGTAATAGAAATACCTGCCTTATTTTCTCAAAAAATTTCATTTTTTATATTATTCTTTGAATTACGAAATAGATAAATTATCCCCCCCTTGTCATTCCCACTTTTATTGTCATGCCTGCGAAGGCAGGCATCTCCGCTTTGCTTTGTTTTTAGACCCCCGCCTTCGCGGGGGCGACAAAGAGAGTGTCATGTCCGCCTCATGCGGGACGGGGTGTTTTTTTGTCGACAAATATATCAGCCACATCACATTATCATTCTAATCATTTCTTAATAAATATCAATATAACACACTCGTATTTCTGCTCCTTGACTTTTTGATAATTATTTGATATTCTGATTTCGGGAGGTTAAAAATGGAAATGGAGTGGTTTTTTAATTTTTTAAGAGAATTAAGTATATCTCAGATTATTTTAATAATCATTGGATTGGTCTTATGGATTGCAAGAATGGATCTATTAATAGGCAAAGAAATAAGGGAAATTTTTGGGATATTCCCTAATGCTCAATAAATAAAAAATAACTCATTATCCTGATGCCAAAAATAAAAGTCGGCATCAGTTTTTTATTTTTCAAAATTTGACAAATAATTTATTTGTGATATGATAGAGGCAGATGTACCCCAAAAAATTAAAAATATAAGAGAGGTGTAAAATGAGTTTATCATATAAGGAACTTTCCAAAAAATATCTACATTTATCATCTTTTGATAAATTAAAGATTTCAAGTAAAAATTGGTGGAATTGGTGGAAAGAAAAAAAAGAGAAATTAAGCGGATGGTGGGGAAAAGAAGAAAATAAAATGGTGATACTATTCTCTTTGACGGCAATTTTTTCAACAATACTAATATTAGAACTTGGTTTTCAAAAAATACTCATGATGGACGATGTTATATTCGGTGTCATCTTCTTTCTTTATTTATCGATATTAAGCATCCGTGGAATCAAAAGCAAGAATAGTGATGTAGTGGGGTTTTCGAGGGCAGGATTTTTAATCCTTAATGTTTTTGTTTGGTGGATTTGTCTTTGCTCTATGCAAAAACTTTAGAATGTTATCTAATTCATAGATAATATTCTGAAATTTGGGAGGTTTCTGCCTAAAAGAATGGAAGATGATTGCTATTTTGCAAGAGGTCTATTGGACATGTTGCTTTGAGAAAAAGCAACCTCTGTCCTATTTTTTTATTTCAATAAATTTTTATTGTCATTCCCGCCATAGGCGGGCAAGCTGCCGAAGTACTATCCGCCCGCCTGAGGCGGATGTGCCACCTCTAACGGACAGGTATGACAAAAGAAAAGCAGAGATGACAGAAACAAAAAACAAAAAATAAAATAATCAAAATAATATCAGACAGATAATCAAAGAGCACAAAATAATAAAAATTAATTTGTGCTGATTCCGAGCTTATTGCCTGCTTCTTTGGAAAATTGACAATTCTTAATAATAAACTTCTTCTTTGTATCGCCCATTGCTAATATCTTAACTTCAGGATTTTTTCTACCTTGCTTCTTAACTAATCCCTTATCCAATAATGCCCTTGGAGATATTGTATCATTATTCTTAAAATTCTTATCTAATTGAGATATATTTATTATTTCCGGCTTTATTTTTATGGACTTAAACTTAACACCTCTTTTCTTAGGCAACCTAATAATATAATCTCTTTCAGCTGGACGAATATTCTTTCCCGCTCGAGACTTCTGACCCTTCATTCCCTTTCCTGAGTATGTCCCCCTTTTCCCTCCTCTTCCAACTCTCTTCTTCGCCTTTGTTTTATATGTTTTTGTTATTGTATGTATTTGCATATTTATATTCCCCGCCAGAGGCGGATAATACTCCGGCAGCCTGCCCGCCTTAGGCGGGGCATCTCATGTTTCTCTCATTTTTTGTCTTATACTTTAAGCCCCTGCCTCCGCAGGAGTGACAGAAGAAGCAACCTCCTCCTTCTTTCCTAAATCCTTAAATCTCAACTTTTGTAGAGCGAGAATAGTCGCCCTCGCATTACTCAATTGATTGCTCGTATTTCCCAACTTCTTAGCTGAAATATCCCTTATTCCTACTAAATCACAAATTGTTCTTATTGCTCCACCAGCCACCAATCCATGACCAGCGCTTGCTGGTTTTATTATTATATCAGCTGCACAATATTTTGCCCTTGTCTCATGAGGAATTGTTCTTTCGGAGATATTAAGAGAAATCATGTTTTTTTCAGCATCCGCCTTTGCTTTGGCAATAGCAGAAGCGACATCCTTTCCCTTGGCAATACCTACTCCTACCTTTCCCTTCTTGTCGCCCATTGCCATAGTTGCCCTAAAACTAAACCTCTTTCCTCCAGCGGTTACTCGGACTACTCTATCCAAACTAAGAAGTTTTTCATCATACTTCTTTTCAATCATCGGTCTTCTGCCTCTTCCCTTAAATGGACCTTTTTTACCCCTACCTCTATTATTAAATTGTTGATTATTCTTATCAAACATATTTATTAAAGATATTACTAAATATTTAAACAAAAACAAGTCTATAACCCCCCCCCGCCATTGGCGGGCGGGTGATTTTATTAAAAAATTAAAACACCAAACCTCCTTTTCGTGATCCTTCAGCTAATGCTTTGACTCGTCCATGATATCTATTACCTCCTCTATCAAAAACAACCTTTAATATTTTTACTGACTTAGCCTTTGTTGCCAACAACTCACCAACCTTCATCGCCCTTTGAGTCTTATTCAACTTACTATCCTTTATCTCTAAATCAGAAGCACTCACAATAGTGCTTCTTTTCTTATCATCAATAATCTGCCCATAAATATGGGAGTTGGAGCGAAATACTGACAATCGTGGTGTTTGAGCATCTCCAAATATAAGAGCCCCTGCCCTTCTTTTCCTAAATACCTTTTTTCTATTTTTTTCTTTTTGTTGATTTTTCATGTTTTTTACTTCGCCTCGCCGAAGTTTTAACGAAGGCGGGTTTTGCCCCGCCGAAGTTTTAACGAAGGTGGGTCTTATCACCCCCCGCCATAGGCGGGCGGGCAGAATATCACCCTTCATTATCCTGCTCCAACTGCCTTCTTACCTGCCTTTCGCCTCACAACCTCATCACTATACCTAATCCCCTTTCCCTTGTATGGCTCTGGTTTTTTAAATGCTCTTATTTCAGCCGCTGTTTGTCCGACCAATTCCTTATTTATTCCCTTAATTGTAATTGTATTTTTTTCTGTTGTCATCTCAATGCCATCAGGAATTGGAAAATTTATTGAGTGTGAAAATCCTAAATTTAGGACTAAATTTTTTCCTTCTATTACCACTTTAAATCCTATTCCTTCAACAATAAGTTTTTTCTCATATCCTTCGCTCACTCCTATAACGGCATTGCTTATCAATGCCCTTAATGTTCCCCATAAGGCAGGGATTTGTTTGCCTGCATTTTCTGGTGGGATAACTGATATTTCGGAATCTTCAATAGAAATAGAAAAGCCATCAAATATTTTTTCATTTAATTCTCCCTTTGGTCCCTTAACGGAAAAAACAGAGTCGCTTATCTTCGCCTCTACTCCACTTGGTAATTTAATTTTTGCTTTTCCAATTTTTGACATGGTATTTTATGATATTAATTATTTTATTATTAGTTTAATTATTTATTAATTATATCAATGCCCTGCCTCCCCCTCGCTTTGCGAGGGGGAGGCAATCCCTCTATTTTAATATAATCTTATTAGTTTAATTATTTATTTAAAGATTTCAATATATACCCTTATTTTCGTGATATATAATGACACATTTTCAGCCCCTTGACAAATTTTTATGAATATGTTATAATGAGTATAGATAAAGTAGTACAATTTAAAAGTAAGAAAATATTATAATAAGGAGAAAAGAAATGAGTGCAAAAAAAATTTTATTATTACTTGCTGTTTATATTATGCTTAGGGTACCGATTTTATTGCTTTCAATAACGATTATAGCATGCTTGGGTTTATTTGGATTACCATTAGACATTTTGCCCATAATTGCTCCCGTTAACTTCTCGTTATTCTGTCTCTCTATATACATAATATTTTTAATGAGACCAACCCCCCTCCTAACTCTTGTAAGGAGAAATCTGAAAAAAGAGACTAGAAGAAGAACACTTTCCTATCCGCCACCAACCAACCAAAATGGTTGGCGGTGGATTTTATTTAAAGAAAGATATTAAAATATTTCGCAGATTACTTCGCCTCCTAATCCCTTCTTTCTTGCCTCAAAATCAAACATTAATCCTGATGAAGTAGAGATTATTCTATGACCCAGTCCCGACTTTACTGGCTTTATCTCTGATGCAGTAGAATATATTCTTTGTCCGGGCTTGCTTATTTTCTTTATTTCTACTATTCTTGGGCTTCCATTCTCGTCATAATTTAATTCTATTTTAATATTTTTCTTAACACCCCTTCCTGTTTTCTCAATCTTTCCCAAATATCCTCTGCGACTTAATAATTCGGCTAAATTCTGTTTGAAGTTTGAGTGTGGAACAGAAATAAGCGGTTTCTTAACCGCTAATGCATTTCTTATTTGTGTTAATAAATCTGCTATTGTATCCATATTTCTACTTCTTATTATACTACCAAGACGACTTCTTGATTCCTGGGATTTCGCCATTCGAGACCATTTCTCTAAAACAAATTCTACAAACTCCAAAATCACCGATAAGATATCGGGCACGACCACAACGGAAACAGCGATTCACCTTTCTCGTTGAGAATTTTGGTTTTTTCTTTGCTCTCGCAATTACTGATTGTTTTGCCATATTTATTATCAATAAATCAACCTTTTTTTAGAGGAAAGCCCAATATTCTATAAAACTCAATTGCCTGCTCTCTATTTTTAATATTTTCAGGAACGACTGTTATTTGTAGCCCAAAAACATTCTTTGAACTTGATGGTGGCACCTCTGGAAAAACTATCATTTCTTTAATTCCAATATTCAAATTACCATTCTTATCAACATTACTCAAGGACAATCCTCTAAAGTCCCTCACTCTTGGAAACACGAAATTTATAAGTCGGTCCAAAAAATCATTCATTCTTTTTCCTCTTATTGTCCCCTTCAATCCAATAACCATTCCTTCCCTGCTCTTAAAAGAAGCAATTGATTTTTTTGCTTTTGCTTCTGATAATGCTTGACCGGTTATTAACATTAAGTCGCTCTTAAAATTATTCAAAAGTTCTTCCCTTGATTTTCCTGATTCAATACTTAATAATTTCCTGCCTAATCCTGCATTAACAACTACTTTTGATATTTTTGGGGCAGACATTTTATTTTTCACTCCAAATAATTCCTTTGACTTATCTAATATGTCCTTTTTATGCTTTTCTTCAATTGTTATATGCTTTGCTGACATTTTTTACAAATTCTTATTTTCTGATCGCCATCAAGACGATATCCGACTCTCACTCCTTTTCCACAAGGAGAGCAATATATTCCAACATTTGAAATATCTACAAATCTTGGCAATGAGACAATTTCCCCTTTTTCTCCTTGCTTTCTTGGTCTTTGATGTTTCTTTACTAAATTCAAGCCCTCAATCATTACTTTATTTTTTTCTCTCAATATTCTTAATATTTTTCCTTTTTTGCCTTTGTCTTTTCCTGCCAACATCATTACTTCGTCTCCTTTTTTAACTTTTGTTTTTATTGAATTCATATTTTTTCTTTGTCATTCCCGTCTCTTCTTTGTCATGCCCGCGAAAGCGGGCATCTCCGTTTTGGCGAGGTTTTTAGACCCCCGCCTTCGCGGGGGTGACAAGAGGGAGGCATTTCATAATTCAAAGTAATTTACTCGCAAGATTACCAAACAAACCCTATATTACAATAATTAAATAATAATTTCAAGTTGTTTTATTCCCCTCTAATAGAGGGGTGGCTCGCCTCTTGGCGAGACGGGGTGTTCCTCTCCACCAGAGGCAAATAATACTCCAGCAACCCGCCCGCCTCAAGCGGGTCGCCTCTTGACATTTTATTTAAATATGTGTTATGATTATTTTAGAAATATAAAAGGAGGTTTTACCATGCATAAGCATAAAGAAAGTGAAGATGATAAAATCACGGTTGAATTTAAAGAGCCTAGGGATCTAGCATCAATGATTGCATCTTGTATCATAAGGGGATACAATCTCGGTGGGGCAAATATCCACTTTGAAGCCCCGCATATTGATGGTAAAAAGTATTTGGATGTATGTATTCCGGTTAAAGAAAAGATGCCTTGCCTAAAAAATTTGGCGAATGATGAAGGTGGAATAAACACACGCGAGCTATTTTATTTACTAACATTCACCCTCGGGACAATGAAAAATGTTCTTAGCCAGGGAGTACCCATAGACTATCGCGTGCCTGCGACGAAAAAGCAAGAAGATTAAGAGGGCAAACGAAAAAACATTGAGTGGGACAAGATGCTATCAAAAGCAACTTGTCCCTCTATTTTTTTTATTTTTAAATATTCAAACCTGCTATATAACATCGGATGCCATTGATATAATCTTTTGATAACCCTTCTCGCGGAGATCTCTTGGAATTGGACCAAAAATTCTTGTTGCCTTCGGCTCCTTCTTTGTATCAATTATCACAGCAGCATTATCATCAAATCTTATATATGAACCATCAGGACGACGATAAGCCCTTCTTTGTCTCACAATAACACACTTTACCACATCCTTTTTCTTAACTGCCTTTCGTGGCTCAGCAACCTTAACGGAAGCGACAACAATGTCCCCTATTTGAGCATATCTTCTCTTGCTACCTCCAAGAATCTTAAAGCACTTGACCATTTTTGCTCCGCTATTATCAGCAATTTTTAATTTTGTTTCCGGTTGTATCATATTTTTGAATTATACATACTTATTAAATAAAATCAATGTTTAAATAAATAAGATAATTTATTCCAATATCCCCCCGCCGAAGGCGGGGGGATATTAATATCATCTTATTCATTATTAATTAATTATTATTTGATTATTTTTTATATATTACTTAGCCAGATCCTCCCCCTCGCCAACGGCGAGGGGGAAGGCGAATACATATATTTGATTATTTTTTATATATTACTTAGCCAACCCCCCCCCCACCTTCGGCGGGGGGGAGTTTTTTCATTAATACTATGATGCAAATATTGATTATTTTTTAAAATAGTATAATATAATCGTATTATGAGACAATGTGAAATATGCGGGAAATCATCCCAAAAAGCAATTAAATATAAAAAGGTCCGAAGTAAATGGAACCCTGTTAATGTCCGCCGACAAAAAGCGAATATTCAATCAACTAAATTAGGAGATGGTCAAAAGATAAAGGCATGTGTGAGATGTATTCGGACTATTTCAAAAAAAGAAATGGCATAAAAAAACCGCTGAGCGGTTTTTTTATTTAAATTTAAGAAAAAGTGTGGGCAGGGCAGGATTTGCACCTGCGTAGGCACAAGGCCGCCAGATTTACAGTCTGGTGCGATTGACTACTCCGCCACCTACCCAATTATCAATCATCCATCGGTATTATATTAAATCATTTTTTTATACATTTCAAGATAATAATAAGGCAATAATAATTGCCTTTAGCATCCCCTCCCCGCCCTTCGGCGGGGAGGGGATGTATTGATATTCTTTTTATATATTTCAAGATGATTTATAATCCCGCCAACACAAACAAACAAAAGCAAAAAAAAGAGAGCCTGAGGTCGGATTCGAACCGACGACCTACGGTTTACAAAACCGTTGCTCTGACCAACTGAGCTACTCAGGCAATTATTATTCTCTCACTATTATCTTTCTTTCTTAATTCTTCTTATCCTCACTTTTATTTTTTTCACCTCAATTTTTTCTTCCCTCTCATCCTCATCCCTACCCTTATTCTCATATTCTACCTCATCATTATCATTATTATCATTATCACCTTCTTCTTCATAATCAATCTTCTCTTTCTCGTTATTTTCATTATCACTCTCACCCTTATCATCGTTCTCTTCTTTTTCTTTCTCATCATCTCCCCTATCACCATATTCTTCTCTACCATCATCTTTATCATTATCTACATCCGAAATAAAATCAACACTCTCGCCTGTTTTAAAAATACTTTTTGGCTTTGAACTTTTTTTAACAGATTCAATTATCTTTTGCAAGAAACTATCAATCTTTATAATAAAAATTCTAATCCTCCTCAGTATCTTTTCAATCATCCTATTAAACTTATCATCAAATTTCTCAATTGCAATATTATTGAATATCTTTTTCCCAAAACGATTAGGCGATTTATTTGACAATGAATAGCCATCATTCTCATCAATGACAGCATCAACTTTTTTCAAATTCTTCGCAACTATCCAAATAATAGCAACAAGTGATAAGAAAAGAATTGCTTGGGGAATATAATAAAACATATAATTATCTATATTTCAAAGCGACAAAATCTTTCCACCTTGATATTCTCGCCTGTTTTGGCTATATATTCA
Source organism: Minisyncoccia bacterium (assembly GCA_041550235.1). Taxonomy (GTDB): domain Bacteria; phylum Patescibacteriota; class Minisyncoccia; order UBA6257; family JAAZHW01; genus JBFEPE01. Next base: position 56,150 of record JBFEPE010000002.1, on the reverse strand, counting down.
TCAATTACCTCTTTTATTATCTTATTATTATCTTTTACAAATTTTTGATTTACAAGACACAATTCCGATAATTCTTTTTGAATCTTGCCCTCAGCGATTTTATCTAAAATATCTGCTGGTTTGCCAGAATCCTTCATCTGCTCCCTGTAAGCAGCTTTTTCTTTTTCAATATATTCCTCCGAAACATCCTCGGGGCTAACAAATTCCGGGTTCATGGCCGCTACTTGCAGGGTCAACTCATGAGCCAATTCTTTAAATAAGTTATTTTTTGCTACAAAATCAGTCTCACATCTCAAATCTAAAAGAACACCTACCTTATTATTGCTGTGAATATATGAATAGATAATTCCCGAACTTGTTCCTCTTTCACTTTTCTTGGAGGCAATAACCTGTCCCCTTCTCTTCAAAAGATCCTCCGCTTTTTCAATGTCGCCTCCCGCCTCTTCAAGGGCTGAAGAGCAATCCTTCAATGATGCTCTTGTCTTTTGCCTTAATTTTTTTATTAATTCTATATCCATATTTCTGCTTCGCCCGCCGAAGTTTCAACGAAGGCGGGTTAATTATTTTTTCAAAGCATTTCTGCCTTCATTATAACCATCGACTAATTTATTTAATACAAACTCAACACTTGACCTCACTTGATCACTGGCTGGTATTGGATAATCTACTTTTTCAGGATTTGAATCTGTATCTACAATTGCAATTACCGGTATTTTCATAATTTTCGCCTCAGCAATTGCCGTCTCATGAAGATTTATATTTACCAAGATAATAGCATCCGGCAATCTTTTATAATTCTCCAAGCCATAAAACAATCGCGATAATTTTTCAATCTTTTTCCTAAATTGACCCTGCTCCTTCTTCGTATATTTCTTTAATTCTCCTTTCTGCTCCTTATCTCGTAAATCTAAAAATTGCTTCAATCTTGATGAGAGTATTTTAAAATTTGTCAAAAGACCACCCAACCATCTACCAATAACATATGGTGATTCTGCCTTAATTGCCATTTTTTCAATTAAATCTCTAATTATCGGGTCAGAACCAACAAAAAAAATGCTCTTTCCTTCGCCTCCTAATTTTTTTACCTCATCAACTGCTTTTGACAAAAACTCAGCCGTCTTATCTAAATTTATTATTTCTAAATTTCCTTTTGAGCCAACAATAAATTGTTTCATTTTTGGATTGCTTCTTGATGAACTATGACCTAAATAAGAGCGGTTTTCAACTAATCCCTTAACCATTGGGCTTATTAATCCGTCTCTTTCCATCTCTTGAAATCCTTGTTTTAAATTACTCTTTTCCATAATTTTTATTTGATTGATAAATGATATGTCTATGCTCTCCCCCGACGAAGTCGGGGGAGAGATAATAGTATTGCTTTAAATTATCTTATCTCAATATATTGAATAGATGATACACCTATATCCCCCTCCCGCCTATGGCGGGGGGGGATTAATATTATTCTATCTCAAGTTATTAAATATATTATTTATTTCAATATATTGATTATTTTATATGAAATAAATCAAAAGTCAAAGACATTTGAGAATTAATTTGCATTAGACAAAATTTTTGCTATCATCTCAAAACCTTTTATTATCACATCTTGCGACTATCATAAGCCCAATGGATAAGAACTTGTCTTTGCTTTACTCGGCAGGTCAAATCTCCTTTCTGACAATTTTTCTTCAAAGCACCAATATGTCTCTTAATCGCCTTCCATCTTTTTATTTGCCTCTCATCGTCCTCATGCCTTCTGCCCATATAATACCTACAATACCACTGAAACCAACCCCGAGGATCATCAGGATGAATCCATCCATTTTTTTGCCAAACCGATAGGGGCTGACTAGCATTCACTTTAAATAAATTCAATTCTGGGCTATTTCCGGGCATCCCATCAGGATGAAGTTTGGCTTTTTTATACCAACTCTTAGGAAATTCTTTTCGGCAATCCCTCATATATCTCCCTCCAAAAACTCCTAATTCCAACATTTCTTTGGGTGTTAATTCCGGCTTAAATTCAGAATTAAAATTTCTACCGATTGGCTCAGTCAAATAATAAATATATCCACTTTGCATTTTATCACTCACAACAATCTTTTTATTCATAATTAGAAACTTTTTTTAAAACGACACCTCTATTTTACATCAAATCAAGAGGAAGGGCAAAGATATTGGATGGCGGAAAATTATAATTTGGCATTTGACTCCTCATGATTTAAAATAATGATATGAGTGAGATAATAAAAAACATAATAAAAGACTTAAGGCAAAATATTGATATTGAATATAAAAGAGGGGCGGAAAATTACTTCAAAGAAAAAATAACTATTTTTGGAGTGAGGGCAAATAATACAAGGAATATTGCCAAAAAATATTTCTCTGAAATAAAAACAATGGATAAAAAAGAGGTATTTGGAATATCAGAGGAGATGCTGAAAATGGATTATAATGAATTATCAATGATTGCCTTTAATTGGGTGTTTAATCTTAGAGATAGATTTGATAAAAATGATTTTTTCTGTTTGAAAAATGGGTACAAAAATATATTAATAATTGGGCAAAGTGTGATGATTTTTGCACTCATTCAATAAATTATTTAATTAAAAAATTTCCCTTATTATTTTTAGAAATAAAAAAATGGACGAGTTCCAATAATAGATGGGTAAGACGAGCATCTGCTGTGAGCCTTATTCCTGCTGAAAAAATACCTCTAAAAAATATTTTTGAAATCGCCAAAAAAATAATGTTGGGCGAGGATGATTTGGTTCAAAAGGGATATGGCTGGATGTTAAAGGATGCTTCTGTCTATTATCAAAAAGAAGTTTTTGATTTTATTATGAGAAATAAAAATAAGATGCCTCGCACGGCATTAAGATATGCTATTGAGAAAATGCCTCAATCCCTGCGAAAAAAAGCAATGGCATAATTTTTTATCTTTTTCTCTTTTTCTCTTTTGTCATCCATTCCTGAAATAATCCATTTTTTATTTTCTCTCGCTATTCCTTGAGCAAAGGATAGATTATCTGAGATCAAAAATCCTTCTGGAAAAAGAAGTGTGTCAGATTTTTTATTTTGCGAAAACTTTTTTATTTCTTCTTTTTCTGAGTTTGGCCTAGCCGCCACTAAACCTATCTTCAATTTATTTTGATTCATATTTTGTTAATTATTAATTTTGAATTATAATAGTTAATGATTATTTGGGTCCGCCGGGTGGGAGAGTTGGCTTGTCATCCAACATCTTGGGGGTTCTCCGCCGAAGGCGGACTCGCCTCTGGCGAGAATTCCCCCCGGATCCACATAATCTTATCCACAGTTTTAATATTGACAAACAAAATAGAAGTGCTAACATGTAGTCAAATGACAAGCTAACTCTTCTTTCTTCCATCTGGAAGATGTTGTCGCTCTCTCGGGGGCGATTTTTTTATTATTGACAAATTATAATAATATTATAATATAATTGAGTAGTTTAAAAATCAAATATCACAAGGAGAAAATCATGGGAGAAAAAAATATTTTTCAAAAAGCCTTAGATCGTATATGGAACAAAGAAGGCAAGATTTATGTTGAAACACCTACGCCTAGTTTAGCGGATTTTCTTTTCCCCACAATGAGCGACGAAGAAGTAGTTAGAGGGGTAAGGGAGATTATAAGTGCCTTTCATCACAATGACAAATCATTTTTTAAAAAATATCGATTTGCTGTTGATCTTGACAAAACATCGACTCTTATTGTCACCTGTGATAATGATAATGAAAGGATTGTGACTTATACGGAAATGCCTACCCAACAGGAAAGAGGGTCCATAAAGTATTCCCACTTCGGAGAAAAGGTATTATTTTTTTTAGGATGGGGGGGTAGTTCGCTAGATGCCGAAAATTTAAAGAAAGAAATCTTTGGAGATTTTTTTCCAGGAGCGGATGTGCCAAACATGTTTTTTATAGACAAAAAGCATGTATAAAAAGTAATAGTAGTAAGAAAGACATCACTTGCCACTCAAAATCTATCAAGAAAGATAGATGAGAGTGGTAATTTTTTTATTTTAGAGAAACACCCCGCCTTCGCCAACCCGCCTTCGCTAAAGCAGAATGTCCGCCTACGGCGGGCTACGGCAGGGCAAGGGGCTTCGGCAGGGCAATGCCCGTCCCGCCTGAGACGAACCACCCCTCTATGGAGGGCAGAATGTCCGCCTACGGCGGAGAATTAGATTCCTGCCGGAGTATAATCCGCCTCAGGCGGACAGGAATGACAATACCCCCCCCGCCTGCGGCGGGGGGGGTATTGTTTTTTTGCTTCTATTTAATCTCTATTTTTTGATTTTCTTTGGGGATTTTATTGATTATCAAAAATCATCATCTCTATCTCAAAAAACTGCCTGCCTTGATGATATGCTCAACTAATCCATTTGAATAACCCCACTCATTCTCATACCAAACCAAAACTTTGACTAATCTTTTCCCCGAAACCCTCGTCAATGAAAGGTCGGCAACACTAGCAAACTTATCTCCTATCAAATCAGAAGAAACAATTGGATCCTCCTCAATTCTAAATGTCTTATTCCATCTTGGCTCATTGGCTGCCTTCTTTAAGATATTATTGACCTCTTCTCTTGTTGTATCTTTTTTTGAAATAAATGTGATATCTGCCAATGATATAATTGGAACAGGAATCCTAATTGCCAATCCATCAAAAGAACATCTCAAATTCTTAACTGCTTTTTCTACTGCAGATGCTGCCCCTGTGGAAGTAGGGATTAAATTTATTGCACCGGCTCTGCCTAAATGCCAATTTCTTGGATTAGGCCCATCAACCAATCTTTGAGAAGCAGTATAAGCATGAATTGTATTCAAAAGTGCATTTTCAATTCCTAATATTTCAGAAAGAATAGCCATTACTGGAACTGCACTATTGGTTGTGCAAGAACCGTTTGCTGTAATTTTAACTTTTTCTAAATCTTCTTCGTTAGAACCAACAACAACAGTTGCTCCTAATTTATAACTTAAATCATCGTCTTTTGCGGATGTGCTAATAATTACTCTTTTTGCTCCAGCAGAAAGATGGGCTTTTGATTTTTCAAATGATTCAAAAACACCAGTTGCCTCAACGGCTATGTCTATATCAAGTTTTTTCCATGGGAGTTTGGATGGGTCGGCTTCTTTGAATACTTTTATTTTTTTATTATCAATTTCTAAACAATTTTCTTTAATATTGGCTTTAACATTTTTTTCCCATTTTCCATATACTGAATCATATTTTAATAAGTAGGCGATATTTTCTAAGTCGCCTAAATCATTGCCAGCGATTATTTCAATCTCTGGTCTCTCATAAGCAATTTTTAATATTGCCCGACCAATCCTCCCCAAACCATTTATCCCTATTTTTATTTTATCCATATTAATTATTTTTTTAAAATATATGCGACTACTCCCCTCATCAAAAAACTAATCTAAAATCTAAAAAGGAATGAATGGATTTGATCGTCCGGGGATTGTTCTTAATTCCACTGGTTCAGAATATGATTGCAAAGAAGTAAATTCAGGATTTTGTAAAATATCCTCCGGAGTAAATTTCAAATCAACAATACCACCAGTAACATCCTTCTGTAAATCCTCTGGCACCAATGAAAAATCCTCTACTTCGCCACCGCCAATAATTCCACCCAATCCGTCTCCGCTTGAGAAGAAAACAAAATAAACTATGCCAATAGCGATTATCAAAACTATTATTATGATATAGAGAAATGTTCTCTTTTTTGGTTTTTCTTCAACTAATTCCATATTTTTTATATTACCTTGCCTCGCCGAAGTCCGCCAAAGGCTGACGAAGGTGGCACATCCGCCTCAGGCGGGCGGGTTTGATTATTCCCCTCGCCGTAGGCGAGGGGAGATATTTTCAAAAATTATTACTATTGATAATAAGCACTTAGAGAGACCTTGAAATTAAATCTTCCTACACCAGTTGCTCCACCCAAAGAAGCAAAAGATATATTTTCTACATCCATCAATCTAATATTACTCTCAACTGACGATAGCCATGTCTTGAATGACTCATACGAACCATTTAAAGAAAGCGATATGTTCAATATCCTATTTTTCTTAGCCAACTGGTCTCCCCTCTCTGCCACTAATGCAGAAAGAGTTGGCATGTCAAAATTTATGCTTTGAACCTCTAATCCGCTCTGACTTGCTAAATTATCTAATTGAGCGACTACATTTTGAATTTCGGGTCCTCGTGGGACACTCAAAGATATTGTTTGACTCACTCCTGATAATGACTTGTATTGATTGATGATTGATTTTGCGACTTGAACTGATTGGAACTGCTCATCATATTTTGCCTTCACTTGTGATAATTTTTTACTTGATTCTGATATATTGCTGATAGTAGGCCAATCTAAACTAAAGAATACCACTAATGCCGAAACCATCAGGGCTAATGATATTAATAAGCTTATATTTCTCCTCGTCGTATATTTCATATTACTATATCTTATCCAAAACTAATCTTGGGTTGAAAAATACCTCCGCTGAAAAATTGATTCTACCTTGAGCTGCTTGACGAATATCAGAAATATCAATCTCTCTAAAATCAGCCGTTCTTTGAAATGCCAAAATCTGCTCTGATATAGCAGACAAACTCGCAGAATATCCGTCCAACTTCAATCTTTCTTCCTTGAAATCATAATCAAAATTTGTAAAGGCAACTTGAGGATGAGTAATTAATTCTAATCTTTGAAAAACTTGCGAAGAGTATATATGTCCTTCTAATAAATCCCTCAAATTTATTAATTGTGAATAGAAGACGGAAACTTCTTCTCTGTCTGAAGAGGCGATTTCTTTTTCTAATCCAATTATATTATCCTCCACTTCGGCAATTCTTCTTTCTAAAACTCTTTCATATCCATAATGTAATCCGAAATAGGCAATAAAAACAATCACTAATAATATAGCACTAAATCGGATAAATTTATTGAGCCATCCGCTTGGCAATTTCTCTTTTTCAAGTGATCCCATTAATCCCATTTCCGCCATATTTATAATTATACAATACAAACACTCAAACAAAAAGTGGATAAGATTTGCCTACCTCAATTCTCTCATTGCTAATCCAACTGCGCAGGCGAGAGACGGGCCAACCTCTCGGAGTAATGGCTCCAAAAATGATTCATACTTAATTCCAGCAAATGGCCATGCCCTCTCAACAGGCATACTCAAATAATTTGATAAATAATCATCCATTCCCGGTAGATTAGCCGACCCACCTGCCAAAATTATTTTCTTAACATCCTTGCCTGTCTTATTCTTATGAAGTTTTGCCGCTCTACCTATCTCATTTCCAAAAAAATCAATTATTGGCATCATCAAATTAACCACTTCTCTTTCTTGTGGCTCAACATTAAACCCCTTTATCCTCTTAAATTCCTCCGCTCTTTCTTTAGAAATCCCCAATGACCTTGATATAATATGAGTAATCTCCGCCCCTGCAGTCGTGAGATTTTCATTGGCAACCAAATATCCATTATCAATAGTTATTAGATTCATTGATTGACTTCCAATATCAGCAACGATTATCGGCTCCTTTTCTCCCTGAGATAATGACCTTGTAAAAGCAACGCTTTCTAATTCATATGCCTCAATATCTAAATTAGCCAGTTTTGCAATATTGCTATATTTTGAAATTAATTCTTTTGATATAGCAACTAATAAAATTTGACTGATATTATTTCCTTTTCTTCCTATTATCGCCCAATCAACTTCTAATCCTGATAAGTCCATCGGAATATATTTTTTTGCTTCAAACGGAATTGCTTTTTCTATTTCTTTTTCATCCATGAGAGGTAATTCAAAAACGGTTACAAAGCTTGAGAAAATAGGCAAAGACATAATGGAATTATCTGTCTTTGGCCTCATCTCTTTGAATAAACCCTTAAAAAGATTTGCTGTATTTTTTTCAACAATTTTAAAGTAGCTTGTTTGGATAGCGGCATTTGGTCGCTCTAAATAACTATAGGTTTCTAATATCCCATAGTTCTCTAATACTGGACCCTCACTTGATGATGAGAGTTCAACTACTTTTATATTTGATGTTCCAATATCTACTCCTAAGAATCTCATATTATGTATTATAATACCTTCTTCCCGTTTTTCAAAATCTTATTTTCCTAAAGATATGCTTAAAAATATAAAAATATCTGCTATTGACAAACTTTTTATTTGTGATATGATGTTAGAGGCCAAGATTAAAACTAAATAAGATATGGCTATAAAAAAGGAGGGTATCATGAAAATAAAAAGAGAAGATAATGGGTGGAAAATCCATGCAGACGGGAAAGAAAAAGTGTTAGACTTTGTTTGTATTGAATCTAAAAAAACAAAGATAATTGTTTCTTTGCTAAGCCCAGATTTAATAAAATTAAAATGCGGTTTGGAAAGCAATGAAAAATTATTAAATCTTTATCCGCTTGAACTTATATTTCATGATAATGAATTTTATATTTATAAGACTTGTGAGACAAGGGATCAAGAAACGATGAGATTTACTGAGTTTGTTATTGAAAATTTCAATGCTGAACCTGCCCACATTAAAATCAGTTCTATTCAAGAATGGAGGAATTATATAAAAGAATGGAAAGAAAGAACGGATTCAGAAAATATTGAGAGGTTGAAAAAACTGACAATGTATCCTCTTAGTGAACAAGAGACGCCAACCTTTTCTTTTACAAACTTATTATCCAAGTTCCCTGCTGGCGATAGCCAGTATCTTATCGACTGGAACAAAAATTTATTTGATTAATGATTTCTATCCCGAAAAGGGGGTGTCTGCTAAAAAGCGGATGCCCTCTCTCTTTTTTATTATTTTAAAAATGATTATAAAAATACCCCCGCCTGTGGCGGGGGGTAGTGTATTTTATATTCAAAACTTATTATTCCAACTATCATCTTATCGCCTTGCCTTGCTTCTCAAATACCAGTCATAAAGGAGTGGGCTGGCGAGGAAAATTGATGAATATGTTCCTGCTAATGTTCCAATAAGAAGAACTAATGTGAATCCCCAAAGAGAGGCGGGTCCAAAAATAAGAAGGGCAACTAAAACAAATATTAATGTTATGGATGTGTTGAACGACCTCACTAATGTCTCCTTGATGCTCTTATTGATTATTTCTCCAAATTCCAATTTTGGCTCAGTGCTTAATTTCTCTCTTATCCTATCCAAAACAACAATTGTATCATGGACGGAAAAACCTAATACAACGAGAATGGCAACAATAAACGAGGAATCTATTTCCATTCCTGAAAAATATCCAAGATAGACAAAAACACCTGCGGGAATTAGAACATCGTGAATGAGGGCAATGATTGTTACAATTCCATATTTCCAAGATGACATTGGGCGAGATACTTTTCTGAATGCCCATGCTAAATAAAGTGCTATTCCTACGACAACTAAAATCATCGCCGTTATTGATTTTTGCCTGAGTTCTTGCCCGATAGCAGGACCTATTGATTCAAATCTTTCCTCTTCAGCCCTCTCAAATTTATTTTTGAAATTGCTTAATATCTCTTGATGAGTTTCTTCTGATATATCTTTTGTTCTAATAATAAAACTGCCTCTTTCCGTTTTTGAGATTATGCTATCGCCTAAATCAAAACTATTCATAATCTCCTCTACTTCACTTGATGATATATTTTCTTTGTTTAGATTTATTTCTAATAATGAACCACCCTTGAAGTCTATTCCTAAATTGAAACCGAAATAAATCATCCCAAAAATTGTTGCTATTATTAGCAACCCTGAAAAAATATATGGATATTTTCTTATTTTTATAAAATTCATATTTTTTTATTATTATTATTTTAATCAATTATCCCTTTTTCTTTTAATATTTCAATGTATCCTTCTTTACTCAATGAACATTTTTTCAAATTCAGAAAATCTTCTTCATTTAATTTTAATTGCTGTCGTATGAAATCGGGCAACTTGCCTTTTAAATCTCCGTTTTTGTGGGGGATTCTAGTAAATATATTAGTCATTTTTCCCTCGTGATAAAAATAACAGAGAGTATCATTCCCCTCTCTCCCCCTCATCTCTAATTTATCAATGACCCTTTTTGCTTCTTTTATTTTTAATTGCATGATGTATTACTTCTCTTTTAAAATATTATCCAAAAGATTCCAAAGTGGAATTGCATTATTGTGAAGATTATTTTTTTCTTTTTCTTGATTAAAACAAATATATAAATCCTCTAATACTTTTTCAAAATCCGCTCTTGCCTCCTCGTCGGTATCGCCATAACCAAATATTTCTAAATCTGAATTTGAATAAATAATATTCCCATCTTCATCTACATCTCTGTCAATAAATAGCGGGGCATTTTTTAAATATATCTTATCAGAACTCAAATTAAAAATTAATAAACCCCTTGAATTTTCAAGATAATTTTCAGAAAAAACAACCTCATCTAGTGATTGACTAGAATTTGAAACTTTATCATATAAAAACAATGGTCTTTTTTGTAAGAAAGTATAGTTCATATAATTATTATGCTTTTTTTATAACATCAAAGAAATAGCCCTCATCATCGCTTAAAATTTCCCCCTCAACAGAGACCCTAATCTTATACCTGCCTAATTCGGGCAATGGAGTATTTACGAAGTTTGCAATAAAATTACTTACCCCACCCTCTTTAATTATTACCGATTTTCCTTCTATTTTAGAAACAACCCTGCCACTTGGCGACACTATTTCTATTAATTGATCATATTTGCCCGGATCAGCAGTCATATTAACCATTATATAAAATTTTGGGTGGTTTGCTGGGACCTTTAAGGTATTAATAACGGAAAACATTCCTATAATGCTTATTTTTCCATCAATAGAGGCAATTACCTCATCGCAGATATGTAAAAAATTTAATTTAACTTTCATATATTACTATTATATCTATATAAATAAAAAACACAAAGAAAAAATTAATAATTAAAAAACAAGGCCAAACATTTAGCCTTGTTTTTTATAGACAAGATAATAAATTATCAAGCCTATTATTTTTTTAAATTCTCTAATTTTACATAAAAAGTTTTCAGCATTGCCTGAGTTTCAATTTTTTTAATCCCAGACAATCTTCCAATCAATTCTTTAATGACCACTATCTTTTTTTCTAACTGGCTCACGGTTTTTTCCGGCATATTATTTATTTTATTAAAATCACTCATTTTAACCTCCCACAAGGATTATAACATATATTTAAAATAAGTCAAGGGGGTTGATGCGGAAAGATTTATCTACCCCTTATTTTGTGGCATTCTCCATTCCATTATCTAAATATTCTATAACTTGATTAAATTGGCTTTTGTCTATTTTTATAGGTCTTAATATTTGAATAAGTGAAAATATAATTGAAATGAATGCGATAATAATTGAAACTATCAATGCCCATTTTGCAATATTTATTGCCCTTTTTGCATCCAGCGATGCTTTTTGTGAAAATTTTCTCGCCTCTGTTAGTTCTAAATAATCAATATATTTTCCCCTCGCCTCAAGAGTGAGGACATATTTTTTTCCCTCATCAAAATGACGACCCTGCCTATCAGCAAGGCATAGAAAGATTGTCTCTTGAACAGCGGCCTTACTATCAACATCGCGATTTCTAGTGTTAATAAATGCATTCTCAATATTTATCTCCAATATCCTCTCATCATATTCATTCAATTTCAAATACTCCTTAATTGTTTTAAAATTAAACCCCTGTGGATTTTTAAATCCATAATCCAATAATTTAATATACAAATCTTTTTCTAATCTATTAAAGACATCATCACTCATATTATTAATTAATCAACAAAATTAAACTTGTCATTCCTGCGAAGGCAGGAATCTCTGCCTCGCTACCACCACCCACTTGCCATCTTTTTAGACCCCCGCCTTCGCGGGGGTGACAAGGAGGGAAAATACGGGGACGACAGAGAGAGATACAAGGACAACAAACAAGATGATAAAAAAATTTTATTATTACTTATGAAAGACTCTTAGAAATGTTCGGGTGACGGTGATGGCGGTAAACATGCTGATAAGGACTCCAATAAGAAGAGTGAGGGCAAACCCCTTTATGATAGATGTCGTAAAATTATACAAAACCAAACAAGTAATTATTGTAGAAATATTAGAATCTCTTATAGAAAGCCATGCCCTCTGAAAACCTTCCTCTATCGCCCTCATCTTACTTAACCCCTTTTTCAACTCTTCCTTTGTTCTTTCAAATATTAAAATATTAGCATCAACCGCCATTCCGATAGACAAAATAAAGCCCGCTACTCCTGACAATGTGAGAGTGACCGGAATAAATTTAAATATTGCCAAAGACAAAGCCGTGTAAATTGCAAGAGCAATAGCGGCGAAGAGACCAAATAATTGATAATAAAGAATCATAAATACCCCTACTGCTAATATTCCAATAACCCCCGCCTTAACGATAAGCCCTAATGATTCTTGACCTAAACTTGCTCCAACTGTTTGCTGAGATATGAGATTAATTGGTGCTGGCAATGCTCCAGCATTAAGCCTTCGCACTAATTCTTTTGCTTCTTGAGAAGTAAATCTTCCTGATATTTGGGCACTTCCATCCAATATCTCATCTCTCACGACTGGGGTTGATATTGGATATCCGTCTAAATAAATAGCCAACATCTTGCCCTTATTTTCCCTTGTTAATTCAGCAAAAATATCTCCTCCCTCATCAGTGAATTGCAAATTAACTATTGGCTCAAATGTTGTTTGGTCAAAATCTAATTGAGCCGACTTCAAATATTTTCCTGTGAGTGATGGGGTTGATGGAACAAAATATGGGTCAATCCCTAAATATTGCTCTCCTCCTTCTTTTTCTTGCTCCTCTAATATCATTGCTGTCTCGTCTTCTGTTCTTTGCTCTCTAAATTCTAAATATGGCGTCTCCCCTATCATTGCTACTGCTAAAGATATATCCTTCACTCCGGCTAATTCCACATTGAGACGATAATCCTCTTTGACCCTCACACTCTCTACTCTTGGTTCCGCTACTCCAAAAAGATTTACTCTTCTTTCAATCACATCTCTAAGTCCTGATGCGACATCGCCTCTGTCTTTCTCATCAACTTGGCTCATATCCACTTCGTAAAGCAAGTGGGCTCCGCCCGATAAGTCCAACCCTAATCTAAATGGCTTCTTCATCCATTCGGGAATAAAAGTTATTTTTTCGCCGTAACTAAATGCTCCCGCCACTAAAGAGACGATGATTATCAATATTAACCACCACACCATCCTCGCTTTTGATATTTTATTTATTTTATTCATTATTATTTTTATTTTGCTAAATTATAAAGTTTCACATCCCCCCTCGCCGTAGGTGGCACATCCGCCTTTGACGGGCGAGGGAGGATGCCTCAGTTTATTATTATTTATACATCTTAAATTATTTTAATTTAAAATCAATGGAAAATATTATCTATTGCTTCTCTAAATCTGATAAAAAAATTTCTAATTCTTGGGGAAGATTTGCTTCAAATAAAAATCTTTCTCCACTTATTGAATTAAATTCTAAAGAAAAAGCGTGAAGAAACATTCTATCTAATCCGCTTGGAGCGACCAATTTTTTAGGGCTATAAATATCATCGCCAACTATTGGATGACCTAAATATTGAAGATGAACCCTTATCTGATTTGTTCTCCCTGTTTTCGGACTCACCTCTAATAGAGAAAACTCTCTGCCCTCTTTATCTTTGAAAACCTTAATCAATTTATATTCCGTGATGGCTTCTTTGATATTGCTAATATTTTTAGCTAAAACTGATCTTTTGGTGGCCGCCCTTATCCTGCCAATTGGCTTATCTATAATCCCCCCTTTTTCCTTTAATAACCCCCAAACCAATGTTAAATATTTTTTCCTTATCTTTCTTTCTTGAAAAAGTTTTTTGAAATAAAAAAATGCTTCATTATTTTTAGCAATTATCATAATTCCTGATGTGTTTCTATCTAATCTATGAACTATTCCCGGGCGAATAATATTTTCGCCAACATCTTTTATATTAGGATATTTATTTATTAACCAATCAACTAATGTTTTTTCATTACCCCTTGCCTTGCTTGATATAGAATGAACTAATAAGCCACTTGACTTATCAATTATTAAGAAATTCTCATTTTCAAAAATAATCCTTATTTTTTTTGATATCATAGTATTGCACCTTACTATTTCTCAATTCGTCTTGTCTCTAGCTCTATCACCTGACCATGGACGGGGATGACTGCATCAATTCCAAACGAATTCCTTGATTTTTCCGCGAAGGCCATACTTGATTCCTCATCACCTTGAACGACAAATAATTTCTTCAAAGAAAATCTCATTGGCTTTAGCCAATTTAAAAGTTGCTTTTGATCAGCATGAGCGCTATAAGCACTTATCATTTCTATTTTTGCCCTCACCAAAACATCCTCTCCATGAATTCTCACCTTTTTTTCTCCCTCAATTAATCGCCTTCCCAAACTACCCTTCATCTGATATCCAACTACAAGTAATGTGCTGTTCGGGTCAGGCAAATATCTTTTCTCATGATGAATAATTCTCCCTCCTTGAGATGAACCAGACCCTGCCACAATAATTTTAGGAGCAGGGATATCATTTATAGATTTTGATTCATCAGTAGAAAGGGTAAATTTTAATCCAGGGAAATTAAAGAATCCATCTGGGTCTCTATCTACTACTTTAAATGCTTCTAATCTGAAATATGATTGATATTTTCTATGAACATTTGTTATCTTTGTCGCAAGCGGGCTATCTACAAATATTGGCAGTTGAGGTATTTTTTCTTTTTGAATTAATTCATTCAATTCAAAAAGTAATTCCTGAGTTCTTTCCATTGCAAAGGCAGGAATCATCAAGACACCATTGTTCCTCGCAGTTTCCTCAATAATATCTTCCAATATATCCTTCTTGCTTCCTAAATCCTCATGAAGCCGGTCGCCATAAGTTGATTCTATTAAACAATAATCTCCTTCGGATAATTTCTCCGGCTCAGGAAAAAGCATATTATATGAATTCCCTAGATCGCCCGAAAATACAATTTTTGTCTCTTCTTGAGGCGATGGCTTGGCAGTAACTAAAGTGATGACCGAGCCTAAAATATGACCGGCATTATAAAAAACAAATGAAATATTAGGAGATATTTCCTTATTGATATGATATTCCATCGTCTCCCATAAATCTAATGTTTTCTGAATATCTTCTATTGAATATGGAGCAATTTTTTCCTCTTTTTCTAAAATTCTTTGGGAGTCCTCCAGCATTATTTCGGCAAAACTTTTTGTTGGAGGAGTGCTATATATTTTTCCTCTAAATCCCTCCTTGTATAATCGTGGCAACAAACCAACATGGTCTATGTGAGCATGAGTGATTATAATTACCTTAATTTCTTTTGGATTAAATGGAAATTTTTTTAAATTTAATTCTCTTGAGTCGCCTGATTGATGAAGTCCGACATCAATTAATATTTTATCTTTTCCAACTTCTAACATATAGTTAGAGCCATCTACCTTCCTTGCTCCTCCAAAGAAATGAATTTTTGGATTATTTTTAGCCATATAAATAATTTTATCATATTTAAATCATTGGAGCAAAAAATCTCTGCCTGCCAAAAAAACGGTGTATTTATATGATTCTATATTTTCACTCATATTTTTACTTCGCCCGCCATGTAAAAAATTGCTTCGCAATTTCAACATGGCTGGGATGTTTAAATTATTTATAATTTATTTCATTCCGTCGAAGTCTTAACGAATATAATCCTATAATAAACTATTAAAATATGACAAATTATTGGGGCTAATAATGATGATGTGATTAGAAGAAGGGTATTGAAAATTATCCCCCATAAGAATACCGTTATGAATGTAGAAACCGCTTCTTTTCTGAAAAAAATAGCATGAGGCAATCCAAACAAAACCACTGAAATCCAAAAACCAAAATAAGAAAGAATAAGCCCTCTAAAGAAAATCTCTTCTATAATTGGCAATATTATTATTGCCAAATGATTTAATAATTTAAAATTTTTAAAATCATTTTGATATTGCTCAACATTTCTTTTCGCCCAATCAAATCTTTTGTAGAAAAAAATAACAATAGAAAATCCCATCAAGGAAAAAGAAATGGCATATAGGATAGAAAAAAATATATCATTGATGTTATTAGGAAAAAGTGAGTATTCAATCCTACCCCATAATAAGATAGAGGCAAATAAAATAATTATATAATAAATTGCGATTATTATTTTTCTCTTGATGCTCATAATTATTTATTGTTATTCCTGTCCGCCAAAAGTGGCACATCCGCCTCTGGCGGAGCGGGGCAATGCAATGATTTAAAAAACTATCTACTTCTAAATAATCCCAATGCATTCAATACTTCTCCATTATCTAAGATGCAATCTCCTGTGATGAATAAATCCTCAATTAAGGCATCTTCCTTTGGTAAATATTCTCCGCCTACTGAAACACAATAATCTCTTGGGCCTGAAAAAACCATTTGCCTTCCACCAATCGGACAATCTCCATTTTTCATTTCAAAAATATCACACTCTTTATTGCCCTCAAAAAAACAAACCTCATACTGATTACTCTCATTATCAAATCTTCCCTGCACTTCCCCACCATTTTGAGAACAAAATTCCCTCGCCTCCATCGTTAATTGCTCAATTGTTTTTTCAGGAGGAATATTATTTTCCTTTCCAGTTCCAAAATATATATTGATAATAATAAGAGTAATTATAATCAAGGCAATTATAATTGCCGAAATAATAATAATTTTTTTATTTTTAATAATATCACCAACTTTCATATTTATATTTTACCACAAATAAGTCAAAAAGGTCTAATATATGTGTAGTCGAGCGAATACAATAATTTGAGATTTAAGAAATTTAATATATAATCAAAATATGGATATATCAAAGAAATACAACTTCAAAGAGAGTGAGGAGAGGTGGAGGAAATATTGGGAAGATGAAAAAATTTTTGCTTTTGAGGAAAATTCTGAAAGGCAAATTTTTTCTGTTGACACTCCCCCACCTTATGCATCAGCCGACCACCTCCACCACGGGCACATAATGTCTTATGCCCAAGCCGAATTTATTGTGAGATATAAAAGAATGCGGGGCTTTAATGTTTTTTATCCTATGGGATTTGATGATAATGGTTTGCCCACCGAAAGATTTGTTGAAAAAAAATATAATATTGATAAATCAAAAATAAGCAAAAAAGAATTTATTGAACTTTGCCTAAAAGAAACAGAAATAAGTTCTCAAACATACAAAAAACTTTGGTCTAGTTTAGGGGTGTCAGTAGATTGGAGCAGGACATATAGCACTATCTCGCCACTCGCAACAAAAGTTTCCCAAGGATCACTTATAGATTTATATAAAAAAAAGGCATTATATCAAAAAGAGGCCCCTGTCCTCTGGTGTCCTTCTTGTCAAACCGCCCTTGCTCAAGCCGACTTAGAAGACAAAGAAGAAGAATCAAAAATTAATTATATAAATTTTAAGGGCGAAGAAGATGGCTCAAGCTTAACTATTGCCACCACAAGACCCGAATTATTGCCGGCTTGTGTCGCCCTTTATGTTAATCCAACCGACAAGAGATATATTGATTTAATTGACAAAATGGCAAAAGTTCCATTATTTGATTATTCTATCCCAATTAAATCAAGCGAAAAAGTAGATGTTAATTTTGGCACAGGAATTATGATGGTTTGCACATGGGGAGACAAAGAAGATTTAGAAAAATGGCAATTAGATAATTTGGATACGAGACCACTTATTTT
This sequence comes from Minisyncoccia bacterium, assembly GCA_041550235.1. Classification (GTDB taxonomy): domain Bacteria; phylum Patescibacteriota; class Minisyncoccia; order UBA6257; family JAAZHW01; genus JBFEPE01. Next base: position 38,302 of record JBFEPE010000002.1, on the reverse strand, counting down.
AGAAAATGGAAAATTAGGAGAATTAGCTGGAAAATATCAAGGATTAGATTTAAGAGATGCGAGAGAAAAGATAATTGATGATTTAAAAAATGATGGCCTTCTTGAAAAACAAGAAGATATCACTCATTCTCTTAATGTCCATGAAAGATGCTCTACCCCCGTTGAATTTGTAAATAGCAAGCAGTGGTTTATTAAAATATCTACCCCTGAATTGAAAGAAAAGTGGTTGGAAATGGGTAAAAAAATAAAATGGCATCCCGAAGACAAATTTAAAATACTTGAATTGTGGGTCAATTCTTTGAAGTGGGATTGGTGTATTTCAAGACAGAGATATTATGGAGTGCCATTGCCTATATGGTATTGTGAGGAATGCTCCGAGCCAATTTTTGCTGACGAAAAAGATTTGCCCGTTAATCCCATAAAGGACAAGCCACCCGTTAATAAATGTCCAAAATGCGGGAGTAAAAATATTAAACCAGAAGAAGATGTGATGGATACATGGGCAACATCATCATGCACTCAATTCTTAATAAGAGAATTGGTGAAATCAGAAAAAGACAAAGAAAGATTATACCCTCCGATTGTTCGTCCAAATGCCTTTGAAATAATAAGGACATGGGATTTTTATTCTATTGTAAAGAGTTTCTATCAATTCAATGATATTCCATTTGAAAATTTAATGATTTCCGGATGGGGCTTGGGACAAGATGGTAAAAAATTATCAAAGAGATTAAAAAATTATACCCCTCCTGAGGAAGTGATAAGTGAGTACGGAGCTGATTCATTCCGCTATTGGGCGACTGGGGCTGGATTGGGTCAAAATTTAAGATTTAGTTTAGATGAGATTCAAAAAGGTAAAAAAACAACTACAAAACTTTGGAATGCTTTTAAATTTTTATCAATGCAAATTGAGGACTTTGATTTGAGCAAGAAAAAATCATTCAAAGATGCTTCTTTGGATTATTCTGATAATTGGATAATTGATGAACTTAATTCTACTATTAGATTGGCGACAACAGAGTTTGAGAAATACGAATTTGCAAAAGCGAGAAATTATATTGATGATTTCTTTTGGTCAAAATTTACTGATAGATATTTAGAGTTTGTAAAATATCGGCTTTATGGCGATGATATTGAATCAAAAATTGCGGCTCAATGGACTTTGTATAAGGTATTTTTAGCTATCTTAAAATTATTTGCTCCGATAATGCCATTTATCACGGAAGAAATTTATCAATCTGGTTTTAGGGATATTGACGGACAAAAAAGTATTCATATTTCTAATTGGCCTGATGAGGTATCTTTAGAAAATAGTCAGAAAAAGGATTTGGTAGAATTTGATATTGTTTTGGATTTAATAGATGAGATTAAGAGATATAAGTCAGAAAATAATTTATCAATTGGAGCGGAATTGGAAAATTATCAATTAAAAAAAATAAAGCCAAACATAGATGTCTTTGGCGACTTCATCAAAAAAGTAATGCGAATCAAGAATTTAATAGTTTAATGTTTTTATTGTATTACCATCAAGCCATTTCTCAATTTCCAAAAGAAAATCATCCATTTTATCGTTGCCTTCTGATGATGCCAATCTCAATGCTAAATCAACTAAATAGTCTTCTATTTCTTGATAATCTCCCGTAATAAAAATATCATTTATTAACAAAAATACTAAAAGAGTAGCAGTGGCTATTCTTTTATTTCCATTCTCAAAACAATGCCCCTTTATTAATCCATAATAAAGTATTGCCACTTTTTTATTAAATGTTGGGTATAATTCTTTCTGGTTAAATGTTTGATATGGATTATTAAGAATTGCTTCTAACTTATTCCTATCATGTCTTGAAAAACAGGAAATTGGATCTGTTTTTGAATTAAAAAAATCCATCGCCATTGGATGACACATAATCTCCATAATCTTAATATTAATCTTATTAATATTATTTTGGCAATCCTCTATCATATTCAGCAAGCCTATGAAATACCCCTTTATACTCCTTGAGTACTTTTAATGTAGCCCTTTTTGCCTTCTCCTTCAAATCTTCTTTTTTGATAGGTGAAATATGATGACTTGATTTAAAACAACCGCCCCGACAACAACTAACTTTACAAACACTCTTTTTAATTTTTTGCACATCTTTATTCATACCCCTACTTTATCATATTTTATTAAAATAAAAAATGGGCACCTGAGAGACCAAATGGTTTATTAAACCAAATGACCGCCCAGGCCCCTTCTTCATACTACTTCAACTATTATTGTAAATAGTTGGTCCTGATATGCTCTCTCACGCAGGATTCTTTTTTTCGTGAGAGACTTGGCTGTTGAGCGAAAAGAAGATAGCCTATCTTTTTTTCGCCGGGGACCCGCCAAGACCGGTCTTATCCCTGCTATGATTTAATCTCGCTAATAGCGAAAGAGTGTTGCCTATAGCAAACCACTCATTATCTGCTATCCATTATACACAATTTAAATAATTTGTCAATACCCCAAAAACCAACCCTCTAATTCAAAACCTATTCTTAAAATCTCCGCCCCGCCCTTGGCGGGGCGGAGATAGATTTCTTTATCATTACCATCTTATATATTTATATATTTATATATTCACAAATCTAAATATCCAACTAATTCAAGATAATATCTATATTATTATTTCTCAGTGGAAGAATTGGGGAAATGCCGGGGGCAATCTTTATATCAACCTGCCTTATTCCCTCCTGTTCCATAAAAAATTCCTTAGCCCCATCAAGAGACATCCCCGAAATGCTATCCCTCAAAAAATCCGAATCAATTGGATCTCTGAAAGTCATCTTTACTTTGACTGGAAAAGAAAGTTGGTTGGTATCAAAATCAATTCTTGGGGCCCCATAATCAAATTCGGAAACAATTAACTCCTTCCCTTCTAATTCAGAAATCGCCATTTGAGATTGGTATTTAAAAATATCCTCTATCCCCTTTTTAGAAAAAGCCATCAATCTTAATTTCGCTTTTATTCCACCCTTGAAAGAATCTCCAACATCGCCCTCCTCCTTATCAAATTCTAAACTCTCAATTATCAATTCTTTTGCATCACTTAATAATTCATAATCATCACCTAACTTGCTTCTAATTTCTTCTCCTAAAGAAATTTCCACCAATTCATTTAATTCATTTCTCGCATTGACAATATCTCCTTTTGAAATAATATTTGCCTCACCAACAAAACCGCCGGTCATTGGGCTTTCTGATTCTCCATAGAATTTGCCTTCTCTCACGGTTCCATCAAATCCGGGAATAGAAAATTTACTTGCCTCAATATTAAATTCATCTCCCGCCTCATCTGCCATCACTTCTGCCTCTATATACGAAGGGACGATTTCTCCATTTTCTAATTTTGCCCCAGGGATAGTTGTCCTCTCTATCAATCTAAATAATTTTCCTGACTCTGATAAAAATCTTGTTGTTGCCACCAAAACTTGCGACTTTGAGCTATAGGCATTATATATTCTTATCATTCCTTTTGCTTTCGCCTCAACATAATTCTTACCTGATGATTTAAATTCTTGATTTATTTCTCTTTCAAATTCCAAATATCTTGCTGGCATTCTAAATCTTTCTTTTTCAACTTCTTTTATATTAGGTGAAGCCAAAACTGCCTCTTGGGCCTCAAAAATATATTTCTCGCTTATTATCGTAACATCTGCTTTTGTAAATAAGTAAAATGGGAAGAATATTACAATAAATAATAATATTACAACGGCAATAACTTTTTTCATCTTCCATCCGCCATTTTTCGCCTCGCTCATCTTTCTTGATTTTCTACTGCTATATTCATCCCTTATATCTTCCATTTTTTTTCTTTTTCCTCTTGATTTTTTATCTTTATCGTCATCTATCTCATCAGCATCATCCCCCTCTTCGTCTTTTTCTGTCTTCTTTTTGCTTGCCACTCTTTTTTTATTTGAATCTTCTTTTGGAGGAGATATGTCTAATATAAAGGATGGACCCTTTCTTTTGTTTTTACTTTTTTTATTTCCTTGATATTCAACAACGGTAAAACCGGCTTTTTCTGCCATTTTCTTTATTTCATCGCTATCTGAATTTAAGAAGACATTCTTTTTGCCTGCTTTTGCTTCTCTTAATATTAATTTAAAATTGACTATGCTATCAGCAACATCTGCATCGTCTGGAATAAATAGGATGCAGTTATCACTTTTTGAATCCAAAATTTTTTCCACTATCTTGGAAACATCATCTTCTTTATCAATGTATATATATTCAAATTTCATATTTTATTTTTTATTAATAATTATTTTTTATAAGTGATTTTAATTTGCGCAAGATATTTTGTTCGGATAGATAAGAATCTACTATTCCCTCCCCCCGCCTACGGCGGGGGGAGGGAATTTCTTCATCCTGTCTTAATATTCAAATTTCATATTTTAATTATTTTACCATTTTTAAATACATCCGCAAAATAATTACCCTATCTTTCCAGTAATCCTAATGAATCATTGATGGGATTATTATTTTCGCCACTTAAAGAAAAATACTCTGGCCATTCCTCATAAATAAAATTATTATAAATACTATTTTCTAATTCTCCGCTTTTCTGACTTTGCGACGACGACATCTTCAATTCTGCATTCTTTTCTTCCAATGTTAAAATTTTCTTTTCCAAACTCCTCACATCCAATCGCCAACTTGTCGTCCTTGCTATTGAGATGCAATATATTGATATTAGGGAAATAATTAAACCGAGAAGCATTATATTTAATATAATAGTTCCTCTATTTATTGAGATAGAACGAGTAGAAGAATTTCTTCTTTTTGAGACCGTTCTTTTCGCTTTATTATTAAAGCTATTTTGTTTGAAGCTTATCACTGTCATATTTCTTTGCCCGCCATAGCCCGCCATAGGCGGACATTCTGCTTTAGCGAAGGCGGGGTAATTTTTTTATTTTAACGACATCTATATTATCATTGCCACCCTTAACTTTGCCGACCTTGCCCGAGGATTATTTTCCATCTCTTTGTCAGAAGGAGTAATTGGCTTTTTCGTCAAAATTTCTAAAATCCCCTCTTCTTTCTTTTGCTTAAAAAACCACTTCACAATTCTGTCCTCCAAAGAATGAAAACTAATCACTGCAATCTTTCCGCCTTTCTCCAATGAATTTACTGCCCCATCTAATCCCAACTGAATATTTTCTAACTCATTATTTACTGCAATTCTTATCGCTTGAAATGTCTTTGTCGCTGGATGAATCTTTCCTCGCTGAAATTTTTTAGGAATTGCCGATCTTATTATTTCCACCAAATCAGTCGTCGTCTTTATTGGATAATCTACTCTCCTTTTTACAATTTCTTGGGAAATATTTTTAGCAAATCTTTCTTCACCAAAATCTTTTAATATTTTTTCAATATCCTCTCTTGACCAATCATTTACAATTTCAGAAGCGGTAAATATATAATCACTCCCATAATTCATCAAAAGTGGCTCTTCTTTTTGAAAACTAAATCCCCTCTCTGATTCCTCTAATGATATAGAACTCATTCCTAAATCAAATAATATCCCTGAAATATTTTTGAAATTTGATTTCTCTAAAATATTCTCTAAATTTTTAAAGTTGTCTTGAACTAAAATCGTCCGCTCTTTATATGACTCTAATTTCTTGCCTACTCTCTCTAATGTCTCAACATCTAAATCAATCCCTAATATTTTTCCCAAAGGAGATGTTTTTTGTAAGATTGCTAAACTATGCCCGCCCTCTCCGATAGTGCAATCAACAAAATTCTCATTTGATTGAGGGTTGAGCAAGTCTATTGTTTCTTTTAATAATACTGGTATATGCATATTGACAAATTTTTATTTTCGTTATTAAATAGTAGTAGTAGTAAATTTTGAAAAAATTTAAAAATATAGGAGGTATTTAAAAATGAGTAAGAGAAAGAACAGACAAAACAGAAAATTAGGAAAGAATTCTCTGAAAGGAAATTTCGGCAAGAATACTAAACGGAAAATCAAAATCGCTATCATTATCGCAAGCGCCATTCTCATCGGATCTTTTGTGCTTCTAATGTTCGTGTAAGGAGGCTGAAATGGGAAAAGAATTTAAACCTAAAATCTATGTTTCTACAAAATTTTCCCCCGATGATGAATTCAGATGGGAGGCAAGACTATATTATGATAAAGAAATGCATTGTCCTATAGGATATGGAATAGGGGTAAGTAGATACACAAGGAATACTGCCATCATGAATGCCCTACTCAATCATTTATCAAAATCTGAAGAAAAAGTCCAAGAAAGTATTTTTGAAATCATTGAGAATAGTCAAGAACAAGGAGGTGCGGGATGATTAAGATAATATTTGGTCCAGTCTTTATGCTCATATTTACACTTTGGCCAATATTGTTTGGGGCGGGATTATTCCATTTATTATCTTACCCCCACACAATAATAAATCTCAACATCTACTTGATTTTGGTTATTACCCTGCAAATTCTTTGGCTTATCCTTATTAAAATCCCTAGTCGAAACCAACAAAAGAACAAATAATCTCGATCAATCAAACCTGTTTTTGCACAAAGCAACAAGCAATGTGCAGAAACGGGTTATTTTTCTTCGCCTCGCCGAAGTCCCTTGCCCTGCCGTAGCTTTAGCGAAGGCGGGTTGACGAAGGCGGGTTTCGCCTCGCCACGTAAAAAATTGCCTCGCAATTTCAACGTGGCTGGGACGTTTAAATTATGAAATAATTTATTACGTCCCGCCGAAAACAGACGGGGTGTTTCTCCTTGCCCTATATTTCCTATATTAACTTACCAACCAACATCAAAATCTAAATTCCTAAATCACCCAACTTCTCCGCTGTCTCAACAGAATTCTTTTCCGCCTTATCCTTATAATCCTCCCACTTCTTCTCATCCCAAACCTCAATCTTTTGACCAAGACCAGTTATGACTGCCTTCTTTTTCATCTCACTATATTTTCTCAAATAATCCGGAATCAATATTCTTCCTTGAGAATCTAAATCAACTTCCATTGCACTTGTGAGGAAAAATCTTGAGAAAGACCTTGCATCCTTTTGACTAATTGGAAGCCCACTTAATTTTGTAGCAAAATCCTGCCAGTCTTTTCTTGGATATATTGCCAATGCCCCCTCCAAACTTTTGGCGACAACGGCTCCGTTTTTAAGGGCCGACCTAAATTTGACTGGTATTGCCAGCCTCCCTTTTTCATCTAAATTGTGATGGTATTCTCCAAAAAACATAGGTTGTATTTAATAATCACTTATCCACAAAAGGACATACATATCCCCATACTTATCCACAATTCCCCACAACGATTATATTCTACACCACTTTTAAAAAATTTCAAAATCATTTTTTATCTAAAAAATTTATTTTTCAAAAACAAAAAAAGCCCTTAATTAAAGGGTTTTTTGAGGCGGAAATAATTATATCCCCAAACTATTCCACAACTTATTCACATCTGACAATTATTTCCATTCCTTCAAACAAAAAAACAGGAGCCGATGCTCCTGACTTAGATTCCCAATGCCTCCTTAACAAATTTTTCTAAGGGCTCTCCAATCATTCTTTTCCAAAAATCGTCTTGTTCTTCTTGGGTCATTTCAGAAATGTATTTCCCCGACTTCACATCAATTTGAATTGATTCTAATGGATATCCTTCCATTATTTTTTCACTTGGCTTTGAAGAAAAAATTCTTTTAGAAATTATAGTCGTCTCTTTTACTTCTCCTTTTGGATTGGCTATACAGATAGCAAATTCCCAATGCCCGTTTGCCACTCCTCCTAAATCAGAAATCAGATTAGAATAATAATCTAACAATTCCTCATCAGTTGGTCTATCCTTTCTACCATTTATCCGCCTCACATTTATTCCGGGCTGACTCCCTTCGGGAATACCATCAATATATAAGGCATTGTCCATTGAGAAAACTATTTCGTTCAAAAATTGGGCATATGCCAATGCTTTTTTTCTTCCGTTCTCTTGAGCCGTCTTTCCATCCTCTTCTACCTGTGGAATATCCTTATCTTGCAACCCAACTATTTCAAGATCTAAATCAGATAGAGCCCCCTTAATTTGTTTTAGTTTGGCTTGATTTTTTGTTCCAATTATTAATTTCATATTTTTATTCCTCTTATTCTTATTTTACTTATCTATTTATCAAATACAATGGAGTGCTTAATCCCCCCCCCGCCATAGGCGGGGGTGTATTTATATAATTATCAAAATCAAAATTACAAACACCTTAAAATAATCTACTTGCCTCCTCGTCTAAGCAGATATTGACGAGGGAGTCAGCCATCTTATTTTCCTCGCGAGGAATATAATTAAATTTCAAATTTGGAAAATCAAATCTTAAATTCCAAACTTCCATAAATAATCCTTGAAGTTCTTTTTCCTCAACCTTATATTCCCCATTCAATTGTCGCACAATTAATTCAGAATCCATATTTATTTCCACAAAAATTTTCTTAAGAGCATCTCTCCCGGCTAATTGCCTTATCTTTTTTAAAGCAAAGATCATCGCCTTATATTCGGCGACATTATTAGTTGCCTCGCCAATGAATTCATAATATTTCTTTTCTTCGCCATTCGTTCCCTTGATATATACACCAATGGCGGCAGGTCCAGGATTTCCCCGACTTCCTCCGTCAGTGAATGCGATTATCTTATCGCCTTCATTAAATTTTTTACCTTTATTATTATTCACCATAATATATTTGTCTTAATATTTTTTAATTACATCATCTCACAACCAACTCAATTATTTTGTCTATTTTATTTCTTTCTATCTCTATTTCTTTTTCAATCTCTTCTTGTTTATCTAATCGAGATTTTATATTCTCAACTATTTTATTTTGATGAGATAATGGGATGTTGGGGACCCTAAAATTAGAAATTTGATCCCAATAAAGATGAATTTGATTTGTAGTTCCAGTGAAGTCTCTTTCTATTTGGAAGTAGCCCATAATAGACCTAAAAAAATAGGTAAAAAACAATGGATTATAGATATTTCTTAATCTTAAAATATAATTATCTAATGAAGTGATAGCATCTTCTTTGTTTTCATAAATATCTATTTTTCCAAGTGATATTTTCCCAGTAGCACAAATGATTATATCATTCAATTTTAATTTATTTTTATTACCCAATTTATTAAAATATTGCCTTGATATTTTTTCAGTTTCTAAAAAATCAATATGATTATTCTTCAAATTTATTATTTTTATAACCGGAATCTCCCCATTTTCATTGTATTTTGGTTGCACTCCTTTTTCGCAATAATCAACAACATCTTTTACTTTTATAGATTCTATTGTATTAAAAAAATTCATTAAATTTTTGGTTGAATTATTATGAAATCTCGTTGAAAACCTTAAGATATCGCTTCTTGAAAATTCAGAAAAATTTCTTTGAAAAATCCTTAATTTTTTATCGGGCAAATTTTGTGTCCCCGCGGTCATTCCTTTCCCAAATTGATTCAATAAAAAAACATCAAAACCAAATTCTTCGGCAAAAACTTCATTAATTATGTCTTGTGGTTTTTCTATCTTATTTTTTAATTTCTTGATGTTGTTTTCAATAGGGATTATCTTCTCTACAACCTCATCCTGTTTTTGCTTAGAGATAAGAGGGATTTTTATATTTAATAAATCAAAGGGGCTTATATTTAATTGTGTTTTGCCATTAGAAAAATAATTAAATTGAACCGCAATAAAATTAAGACATCTCAAAAGATAATAGTAAAATAAAATATTTACATCCTCTCTTTTGTTTTTAACTCGCAATACCCCTACCCTTTGATTAAGTAAGTATTTATTATCCGTATCTATTAAATCAATCTTAAAATCCCCATCCCCTGTTAGTCCAACAATTAAATCAAATTTCTTCAATAAAAAATCTTTGTATATTTTTTCGTATTCCTCGGGCAAATATTTTGTGTTTTTAAAATTACCGCCAATATCTCCAATTCTAATTAAGGGAATGCCCTCTAGTTCATAATCATCACTCTTAAAAGCAAGCCCTGAAATAATATTAAAAATATCTTTAATGCGAATAAACTTTAATCCACTATTAGAAACAAAAAAATCATCTATCTTCAATTTTAGATTAAATGTTCTAAAATTATTTCTGATAAATTTATCAAAACCCAAATCCTTAAATTGTATTATAAAACTTTTTATCATAATCTAATCCCATATTACATCAGACCTTATAAAATCCAAGGCAGTTTCTTTTTTTACATCATCAATAATAACCCCGCCTTCTTTATTCACCCTAAATAAGTCGTTTGATGTCGTCTTTTCTCCCCTCGTTGTCCGCTTATAACCAATATTTTCCACTTCAGCCATAAAAATAGAATAATCCAATTCTTTTGAAACATTGCCAAACACCCACCAAGCATTAACAAAACCAAAAACATCCGTTTCTTTTTCTATTTTCAACAAATCGATTATCTCATCTTGATATTTTTCAACTAATTTTTGAAGAGATAAATTTTTATCATCCTCATCAATATTATTAATTAATAATCTTAAAATATTGTCTTTTCTCTTTTTTTCTGTCTCCTTATAGATGGCCCATTTTTTATCCATTTCTTTTCCCTTAATAAAATGCTCTACTTCTTTTTCTGCTCTCGTTTTTAATTGATTGTAATCATTTGAGTAAGTTGCCCATAATTCATTCCATTTTTCAATTTCTTTCTTTGTTTTCTTTTGGGCAAAAAGCAAGCTTGTTTTAGTTGAAGTATATGGCTGAAATGCTAACTGAGGCAGAGAAACGACTGCTTTTATTTTAAAGTATTTATACAAAAATAATCTGATATATTTGTTTTCTGCGGTATCAAAAACACTCTCGGGCAAAACTACTCCCAGCCGACCATTTTCTTTTAATAATTGATACCACCTTTCCACAAAAAGATTTTCCGAATTTTTCTTATCCCCAAAAACAAAACTATCTTTTAATGTTTTTTTAGTGTCCTTGTCTAAATCTACTGAGAATGGCGGATTAGTAATGACAATGTCAAATTTTCCATTAATGCTTTTATCAAAATATTTTTCATCATCCTTCGAATTCTTTAAAATATTTATTCCATTTTCTTTTTTATAATAATTGAATGGCAATAAACCATCTTTGACAAAAATATTAGTAGAGCCATCACCGTGCAAAACCATATTTACCTTTGAGGCAGTTCCTAAATTAAAATTATGCTCTATTCCGTAAATAAAATCCTTTGCCCATTTATTTTCCCTCCCATCAGGCATCCAATCATTTATCCTTTCTTTAATATTAAAATTATTATCCAACTTATCCCTATATTTCCTTTTTATATTTTCAGTGATGAAATTCATATATTCAATTAAAAATGTCCCGCTTCCAGCCGATGGATCAATCAAATAAGGAATTTCCTTATCTTTATTTATTTTTTCTATCGCTAATTTATCTAATTGAAGGGTATAAAGAATAAACTTAATAATATTGGAATGAGTAAAAAATTGACCTTTATTTTGCTTAAAGCCGTCCCTCACAATACCTTCAAAAAATTGGCCCAAAATATCCCTTCCGCCCAAACTACTTCTTCCCTCAATAAATGAATATTCCTCCAATTCTTGAATGGTATATTTTAATTTATTCAAAGAAAACTTCTTTTTGTCAATTATAAAACTTTCGTTTATTTCTTTTTCGTCTGTCATATACATTATTTCCTTCAATGACCTTCTGTAAAGTTTGTTTATTCTTTCAAAAATTTCTTCATTACTTTCAAAACTACCCCCATCTTGAAAAGAAAAAATTTGAAATTGATATTTTTCGCCGTTTTTTCTTTCTCTTTCATCTTGAATCTTAGCCAAAATTATATTAACTAATGAAGAAAATATATCATTGTCATCAGTTCCTCCGCCACCCCACAAAACATTATGAAGATTTTTTCTTTTTGCCTCTAATTCTTCATTTGCAAAATCAGTTCTCAAATCCTTTTTTCCTCCTTTCTTATATGGCTCTTTTTGAGCATTGCCATATCTCTTTGGCAACTCATCGGTGAAATTCCTTTCTTCTTCCCACTTGTCAAAAGATGGATATTTTTCATAATCAATAATTACCACTTTGTCTTTTATTTTTTCACCTAACACATCAATTGAATAAAGAACAAGGTATTTTATATTTTTACCCTGTCCTTTTTCTTGAGATGCCAAACCAAATAATTGTTTTTCAATTACTTCATCTTTATTTTTCTCAAATTCATTAGGACCTTTCACTTCAATATATAAAAAAGCGTTTCCCTCATCATCCCGAACAATTAAGTCAATTCTCGGCTTATTTGTTTTTGGTCTTCCAAGATTATACTCTTTCTCTATCTCAATATTTTCCAATTTGTATCCCAATTCATTTGAAAGTTTAGACAATAAATAAGCTCGGACAATTTCTTCATTTCCCTTAAAATTCTTTATTTCCCTGTGTTGTTTAATTAAATCAGAGTATTTTATTTTTTCATTATCAAAATCAAGCATTTCAACTGCTTTATTTTTTTGAGAGTCAATATATTTTTTTACCACACTTTTATCCATATATCTATATTATACATCATTTTTAAATAATCTAACTGCTCCACTCCTTAATGAATTCGCTTGATTCTGATTGCTTTTCTTGAGCCTCTATCATCGCTCCCTCGGGGATATTAATAAATTTTTCTAATGGCTTATAATCCTCAATGAAATCCATTTTCAGCATCGCTCTTCTTGATTTTTCGCAATACTTAATTGCCCTCTCGCAAATAACCGGCATTGTCTCAAACCAAAAAACTTCTTGAAGTTTTTCAATATCATCCCTCAAATCAATCTCTTTTTTGTCTGGATATTTTTTCAAAAAATCCTTAATTAACAAAACAACCGCCGTGCTTAAATGACCGCGATTTAAGTCCTCTTTCCAATCATGAGCATCATCATTCATCTGCATCGCTATTAAATAATTTCTAAAATAATCAATCAAATATCTCATTTCCCTGCTGTCCTCAGAAAAACCAATTTTTTTCATTATCAATACTGGTCCCAATATATGAGCAGCCGCCGGCTCATATTTTTTCTCATAATTTTTGTAATCCGGCAACTTATCGGGAATAATGAATTTTCCATCCCTTATTTCAGCCCGGCAATGAATCGTTTCCCAATTATTGGCTGCATCCAACTTATCAAATAATGATGAATAAAAATTGCCAAAGCCGTTTTTATTGTTATCAAAAAACTTGGCAAAAAAATTATTCATCTCCCTTGCAAATAAATTCGCCACTGGCAATATTTGAGGATTTCTTTCTTCATCTTCGTCCCAAAAATCATCATAAATAATAAAGGCAGTCCAGAAAAAAGTATTTATCAATCCCACCTCTGCTATAAAATCCTCAGAGATTGACTCCCCTCTTTTGCCTATCGCTTTTTTAAAATAATAACTAATCAACGGCATTTGTTTATCAAAATTACCATTCATCGTTCTCTTTATTTGCTTCATTGATAATTCCCTCATTTCCTTTGGCAAAGAAGAAAATCTTTTTTTTGCCAAAATTAAAATTTTATCCATCATTCTCTTTTCTTCTTTTTCGCTCTGTTCTTTTTCTCTTTTTAATCTCTCACCCTCTATATTTTCAGAATATTCTTTGTTTATTCTATTTTTTAACAAAAAACAAAAAGACGATTCAAAATCTGATTTAGAATCTTCGTTTTCGTCAAATAGACAAATATTTTTAAATTTTTTATCTCTATAACCCAAATTGAACAATGACAAACAGAGCAATGACAAATTCAATCTCTCAATATTGCCCTTTATTCTTTTTAAAATCTGCTTCTTTAATTTTTCTTTTTTAGAGCCATTATAGAAATTTGAAATAAGATAAATAACAATGTGGGGGTTTGAGTAAAAATCTGAATCATAATTATTTGAGTCTATTGCATCTTCCACCAACTCATCTATTTTTGAAAGATTAACTTCGTAAGAATTTAAGAAACATCCGATTTGGCAATTTATCCCCAAATCAATCTTTTTTTCTTCAAGGGAAGTAAAGTAAGGACCACCTTCTTCAACCTCTAAAGATGTGAGATATTTCAATATCTTCGCTAAATCTTTTGTTTTGAAAAAATCTCGGTCGCCTTGGCAAAGGGCGGTAAAGATGGCAAAATTTTCTCCGGCATTTTGAGAAAAAAGCCCATTTCTTTTTCTATTTCTTAATATTTCCTTAGATAAATTTTGTCTAATTTTTTTCAAATCAGGCGAATTGACTTTGTTTAGATTAGACAAGACGAAAGAATCTTTTATTAATTTATTCATCTTAATTTTTCTCCTCTTGGAGATTTATTATTGTGAATTTTGACGATGGCCTATATTTGGCTCAATTATTTTTAATCATTATATCAAATTTTTAATCAAATAAGAAATAAGGCGGGTTGTTCCTATCCACAAACAAACTCTTGCTATCAAAATTTATTTTTGGTATTATAAATTTAGAATCTTTTTCATGCGGATTCATAAGATTCAGGTGTCTTATTAGCGGGCATACTGAATATGGTCATTTGTCTCTTAAGAAGAGATAATGAGTGGTTTAAAAACCCTTTATCCATGGAGGATAATAAGATGAAGAAGAATAACCTGCAGTTTAAACGCAACGATGCCAACATTAACCAAACCAATTCGTAATACCAAAATTGGCGAATTCAAGTTTGGAAAAAGAGCGACTACCAAAATGGGTGTAGTCGCTCGCTTTTTTTATTATTTATATAATAGGTTATAATAATTTTGAGATTTTGAAAAAAAGAGGTGCCCCCCGCCCCGCCTTGCGGGGCGGGAATAATGTAGTGATTTAAAAAAGCATCTTGCAACAATGCCACAAAAAAATATAATCATAAAAAATCGCCGAAGTAGCTCAGTTGGTAGAGCAATGCTTTCGTAAAGCAGAGGTCGCGAGTTCAATTCTCGCCTTCGGCTCATCAATCATTATTGATTATTACATTGCTGAAAGATAATTGGAGTCTTTATTATCATCTTTGAGGCGACAATAAATCCTAAGCCGAAACTTATTGATACAATCAAAAAAATAAAGATACCGGAGATTATCTCCTTTTTATTTTTTTCAATTATTTTATTTATTAGCATATTTTTTGATTATAAGATAAGTAAGGCGAATCTTCCTCCGCCTACGGCGGGGGGAAGCATTTATGTTGTTTCAATAATATTTTTTAATGGCATATATTTTGATTTTTAATATTGAGGCGAACAAAAACAGCAAATCCCTCCCCGCCCCGAAGGGGCGGGGAGGGATTTTAATAATATTTAAAGAAATTTTTAATCATTGTGATTCTATTATCCCCACCTCCCAAAAAAATCTATCAAAACTACCTTGCCAATTCCTTTGCCTTCTTTAATATTAATTTCTCTATCTCTCTTGAAACTTTTTGATTTTCCTTCAGAAATCTTCTCGCATTATCCGCTCCAACTCCCAATTTCTCTCCCTCAAATGAATAAGTATTACCCGACTTTGATATAATTTCCAACTTTGCACTAAGACCTAAAATTTCACCATCTCTTGATATGCCTTCATTGTAATATAAATCAAACTCAGCAACTTTGAATGGAGCGGCTACTTTGTTTTTCACAACCTTTACTTTTGTTCGAGAGCCAATTATCTCCTCACCCTTCTTTACTTGAGCCGTCTTCCTAATATCTAACCGCACTGACGAATAAAATCTCAATGCTCTTCCTCCCGATGTTGTTTCGGGATTTCCAAACATTACTCCAATCTTCATTCTTATTTGATTGATAAAAATAATTGTCGTCTTTGTTTTTTGAGCCAATGCAGTTATTTTTCTTAATGCTTGAGACATTAATCTTGCTTGAAGTCCAACATGATGAGCGCCCATCTCCCCCTCTATTTCTGCTCTTGGAGTGAGAGCGGCCACTGAATCAACTACTATCACATCCAATGAACCTGACCTCACTAAGTTTTCCATTATTGCCATCGCCTCCTCTCCGTTGTCCGGCTGAGAAATAAATAATTCCTTTATTTCTACTCCGATTCTTTTGGCATATTCTGGGTCAAGGGCATGTTCAGCATCAATAAAGGCGGCCTTACCTCCCTTTTTTTGTGCTGATGCAATAATATGTAGAGCAAGGGTTGTTTTCCCACTTGATTCTGGTCCAAATATCTCAATTATTCTTCCTCTTGGAATGCCGCCTACTCCTAATGCGAGGTCTAATGATAATGAGCCGGTTGGTATGACCTCAACATCAACTTTTGGGGCTTCGCCCAATTTCATTATTGAGCCCTCGCCATATTTTGATTGAATATTTTTGATTGCCTCATCAAGAGCAATATCTTTTTGATGTGCTTCTTCTTTTGAAGAACTCTCTTTTGTCTTTGCCATATTAATTGTATTATAATTCCCCTCTTATAGAGGGGTGGCTCGCCTCATGCGAGACGGGGTGTTTTCCCCGCCAAAGGCGGGATTTCCCCCTCTTCTTCATTACCTTCCCATTATAAAACAAAAAAAATCAATCTATTGACAAATAGATTTATATATGCCAAATTGATATTAGATGTTTTGCCGCCTGTTGTAAAAAATTTAAAATAAGGAGAATAAAAAATGCTTCCAAAGAGAAAAATATTAATAACAAAAATGAAAACTGGTGGTAGTTATTTTTTTGATATTGAGATATGGCGATCCTCTAGTTTTGACAAATTATGCTCAAACAGAAATGATATACCTAAATTATTAAAAAAAATAATTATTGAATATTTGGACAAATTAATCGATTTGCAAGAAGACTTGCCATCAAACCAAAAAAGCCCCAATCATCCAAAGATTATTGCCACCTTTATAAATATGAGAAATGTTGTGATGAAAGCAATAAATCCAAGCGACATCTTGTTGTCGGCCACTCTTCTAGGATTTGAAATAAAATGGAATAACGGGAAACCGTATACCACCATATAGTAAAATATCATAAAAAAAGAGTGTCGCCCGACCTTGTTAGAAGTAATAACAAAGTCGGGTTTTTTTATTTTCCAAAAACTGCTTAATAATAAATTCATGGATTGAGTATATAATTAATTATAGATTTAATTCTATAATTAAATAATAACAAAACAAGCCATTAGATTTAATTTGACATTTATTAAATATTTGATAGAATAAATATGTCTTTTGGTTTTGAAAACCGAAAGGGTCATACATCGTTGGGTCATCCTCTTAACTGAGGGTGATTTTTTTATTATAAGTTCTTGCGATGCTTTAATTCCTTGCCCCAAATTTCATTTATATTTTTCAAATCGAAATAACCATCTCCCCCTGTTTTTAATTCCTGTGAGATATTATCTTTTGATGAATATATATAAACTTTTTTTTGATTGCTTTTTAAATAATTAATCAAAGCTAAAAAGTCAGAATCACCACTAAATAAAATCGCAATATCATATTTATTTAAATTGTGAATAGCATCAATGACTATTTCAACATCCATATTCCCTTTTTCAATTATTGATTCGCTATCCCCACTAACAACAGAGATTCTTTTTAATTCTTTTTTAACCACCATAAAACCTAATCCTTTTTTGAGATAAGTAAAAAACTTGTGCTTATCATCTAAATTATATTTCCTCGTCCCATTTTTTGGATAGGCATCATAATAAAATATTTTAATTTTCTCTGCATTAAATTTTTTCTTAAAATAATTTTCAAGATTTTTATATTCAACAAACCTCTTTATTGATTTAACAATACTCCAAACATTAGAAGCATCTATAAATACAAAAACTCTTTTAATATTTAATTGCTTTTCTTTTTTCATATTCTTTTATTTTATTTACTTTTATTTATATATCAAATTCCATTATTTAAAAAATTGTTTTGAATCAATAATAATGATAGAATAATATTGTGAATCTATCCCCCCCCCTCGCCGACTTTGTCGGCGAGGGGATGATTAGAGGCAACTTATCCCCCCGCCCCGAAGGGGCGGGGGGATATAAGAAATAGTCTATCAAAAATAATAATAATATGGCAGAAGAAAATGAAAATAAAATAAGTCGTCCTCCATCAAACATCAGAATTCGCACTCTTAAAAGCGATGTTGAGGAAATGAGAGAATCAGGCGGACAAGTAAATGTTGGGAAAATTTTGGGAAAAAGGTTAGAGGATATAGAAGGAAGAAAAGAGGAGCCAATGCCTCAAGAAAAAGCCCAGCCATTCTTTGAAACAGAAGGAACAATTCCCTCACAACAAGAAGGGAGAAAAAAAAGCAAAGTGCTTCCAATTATTATTGGACTTATTTTCATATTCATATTAGGAGGAGGGACCGTATATTTCTTATTAAAGCCATCCATTCCTGAAGAAGTTATCCCAACCCCAACAGAAACTCCTCCACCAGCTCATACATCCCTATTCGTCAATCCACTCAATGAAAAAATATTTGTAAAATATAAAGGTGGAATAGTAGATTTAGAAAGAATAATATCACAGGGATTTAGAGAAAACTTTGAGCCAAATAATGCAAAAGAAATTGTCTTGACGGTTGATGTTGGCGAGCGAGAATCTCTTTTGAGCGGAGAATTATTTTTAGAAACAATCTTTTCAAATTTCCCAGAAATTAATAGCTCAGTAATTCCAAACTTCAAAGAACAATTTTCATTTATGATATTTAATCCCGGAGCCGAAGGAATAAATCGCCTTGGATATATTTTGGAATTAGATGTTTCAGACATTCCGGTTTTTGCCATTTCAAATATTAAGAGTAATTTCAGCACTGAATTTGAAAGAATGATTTCTCAAAATCCTGAAATTCTCACATCTCATTATCTACAAGATCCGGGTGTCGCCAGTGGAGTTTTCTCAAGTTTAGACATCGGTCCTATTAGCACAAGATTTTTGAGGTTTTCAACCGGATTAGAATTTTATTATGGCTGGTATAATAATTATTTCCTATCGGCAACAAGCCAAGAAGCATTCATTAGATTATCATCAGCAATCCTCCCTAAGATTTAGCATTTTGTATTAATGCTCAAGATAATATTTGGCGATACCCATCCCCCACTTCGCGGGGTGTGGATTTTTCTTGATAATTTGATAATATAATCAATAAATGCTGGGATGGCGGAATTGGTAGACGCGGTAGGCTTAGGACCTATTGGGATTTATCCTGTGGGAGTTCGACTCTCCCTCCCAGCACGATATTTGACTTTTTATCTCTCAAATATTAACATTCTCTTATATTAAATAATATCCGCCCGTAGCTCAGTCCGGTAGAGCAGTTGCCTTTTAAGCAAATGGTCGTAGGTTCGAATCCTACCGGGCGGACTTTTAAATAATTCAATCGCCCGAATAAATTTCTCATTAAAAAAATAATATCCGCCCGTAGCTCAGTGGTAGAGCAGTTGCCTCTTAAGCAAATGGTCGTAGGTTCGAATCCTACCGGGCGGACTTAAATAATCATATTTAATTTATGGAAAACAATGCTTTTGAAAAAAATAAAAAACCAAAAGTATATTTAGCAGGGCAATCAAATGAATATGATAATGATTGGAAAGAATCTTTTAAGAAATTAAAGGATTTTGATTTTTATGATTGGGAATTTGATTCCGACCAAACTTCTCCAGACACTTTTTTCCCCGATGATTTAAGGGCAGTAAAAACCTCTAACTATTTAATAGCCAACCCAAGTTTATCCCCATCAGAAGGCACATGGATAGAAATAGGAGTTTTTTATGGTAATAATGTAGAAAATCCGGGCGATTTCTGTAATAATTTAATTATTATTTGGAAACTAGAAAGAAATCCCAAGTGGTCAATAGAATTTGTTAAAAAAACTGGGTGGATTGTTGGTTCATTTGAGGAGGCTATAAATAAATTGCTTGAAATTAGAAAAATAAATTTAAAAAGTGGCAAAAAATAATCTTATGAAAAAATTGAAAATAAAAAAAGGGAGGCCTTAGGCAACTAACCTTCCGGGAACCCCTTTGTCTTAATGTACTCATATTATATTGGATGAATATTAAAAGTCAAATAAAATTATCCACAATTAAAAATTATTGATGTAGGGCAATATCTCTCATATACTTAGAGATTGAATCATATCCTCGGCTTATTGCTTTCTGCTCTATTTTTCGCTTGTCTTTTGATGATATTCTAAATCTTATCACTTCTGATTGATTCTTTTTGTATTCTTTTTCAGCCATTATCAGATTTGGTAAATCCAATATTAGATTTGGTATATCCTCGGCTAAAAACTCTTGAGAAATATTAGCATCTTCGCAATCAAAAAAGATATTAGACTTTCTTTTCTCTAAGATATACTTATGCTTTTTATTATTTATTGTAATGTATCCAGTAGTTTTTTTCATATTATTTATTTAAATTATTTTATCAATTTGTTTTTTTGCTTGGTTTTTATAAAAATCCTTACATTCATTATTATGAATAGGGATAATGAAATCAAAATTTAACTTACGATGCTTAAACTTAATATGGCTTCCCTTGGCTTTAATTTTCTCAAATCCAAAATAAATTAAGATTTTTTCTATATCTGAATATCTGCAAGATGATGGATTATTATTAAATTTCTTAATCAAATTATCAATTCTTGACATGTATTATAATAATATATAGCCACATTATACCAAAATGTGGCTATATATCAAGTGCTTATTGTGGATAATTACTGCCAAAAAATTATCCCCCCTATTTCATAAAATATATTTTCTGTTAAAATATAGGCAATTAAGATTTAATATGGCAAGAAAAAAATCTAAAAATAAAAGAAAAATAAAAATTTGGACTCCTAATTTAGAAGAGCGGACAAGAAAAATAATAGTTGGGATAATATGCCTCGGAATAGCAATAATACTATTATTAAGTTTCTTTGGAGGAGCAGGAATTGCTGGCTATTATATCAAAAAATCATTTCAATATATGTTTGGCTGGTTATATTTCCTCTCCCCTATCATATTCATATCAGCCGGGGCAATATTTATCAGTTCATTGCGACAAAAAATATATGGCTCCACATTGTTTGGGCTTCTATTATTCACATTCGGAGCATTAGGAATTTCAGACATAATAAAATCAACTTCGGCTGGATTCTTTGGGAGAATAGCTGGGGCAATTGAAAAAGTGCTTAGTTTTTGGGGTGGAATTGTTTTTGAAATAATGATTGCCATTATTGGTCTCATTATAATATTTGAGTTTTCTCTAAAATTTAAAAAGAAAAAGAAGTCATCTCAATATCCTGTGGATGAATATGATGAGGATGATGAATTAGATGAAGAGGGTGAAGAAGAGATAGAAGAAGAGGAAGTGAAAGAAGAGCCTAAAAAAGAAAAAAATATAATCTCAAAATTGACAGGTAAAAATAAAGATAAGATGGACAAAGAAGATATTCAGCCGAAGAAAGTGAGTGCAAATATATTAGCAAACTGGAATTTCCCAAGTTTAGATTTATTAGAATCAGATTCTGAAAAACCAACAAGCGGAGACATAAAAACAAATTCCCAAATAATCAGAAGAACCCTTTCAAATTTCAATATTCCTGTTGAGATGGATGAAATAAATATCGGGCCAACTGTTACAAGATATACTCTAAAGCCAGCGGAAGGAGTAAAATTATCAAAAATTATTTCTCTTCAAAACGACCTATCATTAGCATTGGCCGCTCACCCAATAAGAATAGAGGCCCCTATTCCCGGAAAATCATTAGTTGGTATTGAAGTCCCAAATAAATCAAAAGCACAAGTAAGATTGAGGAATCTTTTATCTCTAAATCAATTTTCAGAAACAGGATTATTATCCGTTCCATTAGGTAGAGATGTGAGCGGACAACCAGTATATATGGATATTGCAAAAATGCCCCACCTTTTGGTTGCTGGAAGCACTGGTTCAGGAAAATCAGTTGCCATTCATACAATTCTATCAAGTTTGCTTTTCAAAAATACCCCAGAAACATTAAGAATATTATTGATTGACCCAAAAAGAGTGGAACTCACAACATACAATAATCTCCCCTATCTCGTTTCTGATGTGATTACAAAACCTAAAAAAGCCATTATGGCTTTGAAGTGGGCAGTATTAGAAATGGAAAAAAGATATGAGGAATTAGAAGAGGCAAAATCAAGAGATATTGATTCATTTAATAAAAAAATGCTAAAAGAGAAAAAAGACATTATGCCATATATTTTAGTTGTAATTGATGAGTTGGCTGATTTGATGGCAAGTTATGGAAGAGAAGTGGAGGGATCAATTGTGAGATTAGCCCAAATGGCAAGAGCAACAGGGATTCATTTAATTGTCTCCACCCAAAGACCATCAACAGAGGTCATCACTGGTTTAATTAAAGCAAATATTTCAGCAAGAATTGCTCTTAGAGTTGCTAGTCAAATTGATTCCCGAACTATTTTAGATAATTCTGGTGCTGAAAAACTATTGGGACAAGGTGATTTATTATTCCAAGCAGCTGAGAGCTCTAAGCCAAAGAGAATTCAAGGAGTCTTCGTTTCAGAAGATGAGATTTCCCGTGTGGTAAAATATATTATTGAGAATAATGAAGATTATATTTCTGAAAATGAGGAGATAGAGGATTTTCAAGAGGTTGCTGAAACAAATAATAGGTTAAATAATAGCCAAATTGATTTTGATTCTGTCCCGGGATTGGATGATGAGGACGATTTATATCCCGAGGCATATAAGGTTGTTGTGGAAGCACAAAAGGCATCTTCTTCTCTTTTGCAAAGGAGATTAAGAATTGGATATGCGAGAGCGGCAAGGTTAATTGATATGCTTGAGGAAAGAGGTGTGATTGGACAAGGAGAGGGAGCGAAACCAAGAGAAGTTCTTGTCGCCACTCCATCATCCGCCAATATTGATGATGATATCCCCGAGGATGTTCCCGAATCAATGCCTCGCGATAATATCGGGGGAATTGAGGGAGAAGAGATTTCCGATGAGGGGGAAGATGAGTATGAGGAGGAATAGAAGTAATGCTTCCCCCCACCCTTGACTTTTGTATTTATATATCCCCCTACTTCTTTGCTACATCCGACTGGGCGGTGCTTGGTAATATATCAATATTATATCCTTCCTTCAATTGAACAATTGCCTTCTTGAAGCCGGACCTCTTGCCCATACTTCTTCCCAATCTTCTTTTCTTTGAAGGCATATTTACTATTCTCACAACATCAACCTTCACATTGTATATTTTCTCTATTGCTTTTCCTATCTCTGTCTTATTTGCCGATTTTTCTACTTTAAATACAAACTTTCTCTCAGCGGATAATCCGCTTGATTTTTCAGTGATATGAGGTCTTAGAATTAGGTATTCTAAATGACTTCTTGATTTTTTCAAGCCATTTTTTGTTTCTCTTATCTCATTTACCTCCTTAATTTCTTTTATCTCCTTCTTTTTCTCATCTTTGCTCTCGTCTTTTTTAGTTTTTTTATCAAATATACTCATAGTTATATTATTGTTGTTATATTAAGCCTCTTGACCCTCCCCCCGCCTTCGGCGGGGGGAGGGTCTTTAATTTATAACAATATACTCATAGTTTTATATACAATCAAACCTCATATCCACTACCACCTAAGATATAAATCTTATTCCCCGCCATAGGCGGACATACTGCCCTCTAATAGAGGGGTGGCCAGCCTCTGGCTGGACGGGCATTGCCCTGCCGAAGCCTTGGCGAAGGCGGGGTGCCCCCCGCCGAAGGTGGCACATCCGCCTCTGGCGGACGGGGGAATGCTTTAATCTATAACAATATATCTCTCATATTACATTATTTCTTCTCCTTATAAACATTGCCTAATTCGGCGATTGCATCCTTTGTGAATATTATATTCTTATACTTTAATATATCCTCCAAATTGAAGTTTCTCACCGTCGCCGTTTGAGCAATAGTTAGATTTCTTACTGACCTTGATATTTCCGGATTACCCTTGTCCAAAATCAAAAGTCCTGAATTTTTCTTTTCTGGGATAAGATTTTTCAAAATTAAGTGAGCCGCCTTTGTTTTTGGGCTTTCCAATTTAATATCATCAATCACCTTTATTTCTTTATCTAATAATTTTTTGGAGAGGGCTGAAAAAAGAGCCAATCTCTTTACTTTCTTATTTACCTTCTTAGTAAAATTCCTCTCCTTTGTTGGGCCAAATGTAACTCCTCCTCCTCTCCATAATGGCGACCTAATAGTTCCATGCCTTGCTCTACCAGTCCCTTTTTGTCTCCATGGCTTCTTTCCTCCACCTCTTTTTTCTCCTGTTCCTTTTGTGTGAGCGATATTTTTTCTTCTGTTTGCCTGAATTGCTACTAATACTTGATGGACTACATCTGGCCTCCATTTTTTACCGAAAATAAAGCCCGGTAGATCAATATCCCCTATTTCTTTATTATCTTGATTGTATATTGTTGTCTTCATGTTATAACCATTTAATATTAAATAAATCGCATAATCTCAACCTTTTTATTCCCCGCCCATAAAGGGCGGGGGGATATTTATTTTCCACTACTTTATAATCGCATTATCATCATAAATAAAATAACTCAAATAATCCCGCCACTTGTCTTATTTTTTAATCAAACCCTCGGGGTCTTCATTCAATGCATAATCAACGACTTTGTGTATTTGTTGTAGCCCCTCAATCATTTCGCCTAATTCCTCATTTGCCTTTTGTGCCTCTTCTATTGTGCCACCTGTCACCAGATTCTGTAAATCATTAATTTTTTTAGCAATCCTATTGCCAGCAGATAAATTTTTGTTATTATCACCCCCAAAAAGAGCCTCCCAAATCTTAACCTTTTTTCCATCTTCTGCATCGATTGTCGTTCTTTTTGTAAATTCTAATACTGATATTTTTTTCTTTTTCCAATCTTCTTGATTATTCTCATTACCACCACCTATTTGTTCATTTTTATTCATATTTTTATTAATTTAAAAATTAAAAACCGACTTTTTATTAAATAATTATTATTAAACCGCTGAGATTTCTAATATCGTATCTCTTCGTCCGGGGATTGCACCCTTAATGCCTAACAAATTCTTTTCCTTATCAATATACACAATTTTTCTATTTTTCAAAGTTATTCTGTCTCCGCCCATTCTCCCAGCCATTTTCTTGCCCTTCATAACTCTTTGCGGACCAGTTGAGCCAATAGAACCCGGGGCTCTTAATGAATGCTTTTGACCATGACTTTTTGGACCGCCATGAAATCCATGCCTCTTAACTACTCCTTGGAATCCCTTTGCCTTGCTAATTCCACTTACCACCACCTTGTCTCCCTCTTCAAATATTGATAAATCCATCTTATCTCCCCTCTTAAATTCGCCATCCCCATCTATTCTAAACTCTCTCAAATATTGAAATGCCCCTAAATCACCAAGGTGATTTTTTTCTGCCTTTGATAATCTTTGTGGCTTCTGCTCTGAAAAAGCAACTTGAATCGCTTGATATCCATCTTTTTCTTTATTTCTTATTTGAGAAACTACAATAGGACCCGCTGATATCAATGTCATTGGTGTTTGCTTATCTTCTATATAAATAGTTGTCATCCCTATTTTTTTTCCTAATATAAACTTTTTCATAGTATATTTTGATATTATTTCCCCTCCGCCGAAGGCGGAGGAGAGAGGTGTATCCAACTATTCCAATATAATTAAAAACATCACTTATTCAAATATAAGTATTATTCTATCTTTAATTATCAAAGTATAAACATTTTTATTTATTTATCAAGCCCAATGCCCTTCCCTATGCAAAGTAAAAAGACTGCATTTCAAATTTTTTATAACCCCAACCTCAAAAAAAATTAGCAATAGATTAAATTTCTAACAACTCTATTGTCTTAATGACATCCAAAACAGCATTAAAATCTCTATCCCCACTAATTACTGAATCAAAAATCTTGAAAAAATAATTTTTCCCCTTACCCGGTATTTCAAAATAAAATGATAAGGTTGGAAGTCCTCCCCATTGCTTCCAAATCACAACATCAAAATTATTGATTTTTCTTGTTTCTAATAATTTCCGCCCATCTGAAACATCATCATATTCCTTGCTTTTCACATCTCTGATAATTTCTTCTTTTGTTCTTGACTCTACAAACATGAGTTTATATGCCCTAAAATCATTTAAACTACAACCACCTCCACTAAGAGTTTTTGGCCCAAAATAAATGCTTCCATTTTTTTCATCAAATCCATATCTCCCAAAATCAAGACTGATTCCTTTTTCAAAATTTGAATATTTTGTTATTTCGGCGGTCATTTTATTAAATTCATCCCTCGCTCTCACCATTAAATCTCCTTCTTCTTGCGATATGCAGGTATATTCAAAATCTTTATTATTTGCATATTCTGATAATCTCCTATATCCATTTTCATCAATATAACTTCTCATTTTCTCGTCATCACTTTTCTCATACCAAGACCTTAATGATTCTGAAATATCCAATGTCTCTTGATTTTCATCAATAATTTTTATTTGAGAGACCAATTCATCCATCTGCTCATTAGTAGCTTTTCTAT
This sequence comes from Minisyncoccia bacterium, assembly GCA_041550235.1. Lineage (GTDB taxonomy): Bacteria > Patescibacteriota > Minisyncoccia > UBA6257 > JAAZHW01 > JBFEPE01. The sequence continues at coordinate 11,754 of JBFEPE010000002.1, read as the reverse complement.
AAAATCCTATTGAGATATCAATTTTTATATTTTCCAAAAAAGTTGTATACATTAGTATTGTGCAACCATAAATATCCCCCTGACATATTCTTTCGCTCACATGATAACTTCTATCGCCAATTTTTCTAAATTTAAAATTTAAAAAATCCTCTTCTAAATCAAACCTCCTTTTTTGCTCATAATAAAAATATAAATTATCCATTTTCTTGATTAAATCTTGGCTATTTTTGCTAGTTTGATTTATATAATCGGCTATTGACTTTCCAGTAGATAAAGAAATTGAGGAAATGATGGGAAAATTTTCTAACTCATCAAAATGATTAGGATTATAAAACTCATCAAATGATATCGCCATCTTTTGATCTTCATAATACACAATAGACTCTTGCTGATGATTATTGGGGAGAATTATTTTTATATTTGTTTTTGGAATTTGAATTGAGATATTATTTCCCTCCCATTTTTCTTCTCCCCGAGGGATAAGATCCCCAACAATAAAGAAAGCCGCAACTATCACTATAGCAATAATCAAAATACCTATTTCCTTTTTTGATTTTATATTTAGCATATTTTTGATATTTTAATTTTTGACCTTTATTCCTCTAAGACCATATGCTCATATGTTCTATATTTATCTTTGGCGATTCTCTCTAATAAACCACATTTTACAACCTCAAATGTTTCAAGGTCAGCATTAAGAATTATCTCGCTAGAAAATGCACCACCAAAATAATACACTCTATTATTATCCCTCCCATAACATCCCATGATACTAGAGGGCGAAGCGAGAATCTCAAAACTTTCCGGATCTGCCTCCCTCACAATATCTTTACCATAATAGACATTATTTTTATCCTTGAAAAAATTATTCCAAATACTAGTAAAACTTTCAGAATCTACTCCCTCAATTTTTTCAAGCGGACAATTTCCGAAGCAACCTGATCTTGCCCTTAAATAAACACTATCGTTATCTTTTATAAAACATCTTCCCACTTCAAAAGTCTCAGGATCAATTTTTAATTGTTCTGATTCTGATAAGCAGCGCATTTGAGTATCATATATTCTATTTTTATCCTTGTAAAAACCATCCTCTAATTCAATAAGAGTCTCTTGGTCTGCATCTTTTAAGATTATCTCTTTTAATGCCTCTCTCATAGTTTTTCCTTGTGCCATCAACTCATTTAATTCTTCTTGTGAAATCAATATCTCTCTGTTTGTCCCATTCTCTCTTGCATCATTATTATTAATAACATCTTCTTCATCAGAATTATTAAAAACAAAATAACCAACCAAAACAACTGCCAGCAAAATTATTGCTACAACTATTAAGATAATTTCCTTTTTTAATTTAATATCCAACATATTTTTGATAATAATTTGTCATCCATCCCCTCGCCCGCAAGGGCGAGGGGATTTATTAACTATATAATTTTATTTGATTTGCCGATATCCCCCGCCTACGGCGGGCGGGAGTGGATGGTTCAATATTTTATCTATATTATATCCATAATTATCTTTTTTGCTAATTTAAAAAATTATCCACAATTTAAAATTTGACATTTTATTTAAATTTGATATATTAAAGATATTAAGTGGGACTAGGGCTTTCCTGGGCCCATTTTTTTACTCAGAATTAAGAGTATAAATTTTATCATGATTAGGAAAATCAGATGAATTTTTTATTTAAAATTTGAATAATTTTTATTGCTGAATTTATAGCCAAGATTATATGTTCTTCATTAATGTTTTCATTTTTAATATTTCGATGCATGATATTATTTCGTATTTTTCTTAATTTATCCAAGTTATCGATATGTTTCTTATATTTCTTAACTTCATTTCTAGTCAAAATCAATGGCAATAAAAGGTTTAATAATGTGGAAAATCCTGCCTCTTCATTAAAACATTCAATTTTGGTTTTACTTTGGCCCTGTTTTTCTAATGCTTTATGAACTTTATTTCTAATTATTACCTCCATCAAAGCCGCTGTCTCAATTACTGCAATTCTCTTCTCTCTCCAAATTGCTTTTGATTTTATGCGTAAAAGCTCCTCGATTTCGCTATTTAATATTGATATATCGCCGTTAGTAAAATTTCTAACTTTTTGCCATTTTTCAACCGTCAACAAATTTTTACTCTTAAAGACTGGGTTAATTTTTCCTTTCGTTTTTTTTATTTTGGGCTGAAACGGTTTAAATTCATCATTTCCTTCTCTCCAATGAACATGTGTTTTCGACAAAATTAATTTTTCGTTCCCAAACATCTCCCCAAAACTAGTAGGTATGCCGTCTAAAATGCTCGGTAAATTTGTTACCCAGCGACTATAAGAAACAACCTTGTCTAAAGTTATCTTATATATATTGTATATTTTTTCTGCAACCAATTGCGAATTTTTTCCTGCCGGATTTTTTAAGCCATCTACAAATATTTTATCTAGATTTTTAATAAAAATGATTACTCTTCCTCTCATGGGCCATTGTCTATCTTTTAATTTTTCGTCTTGCGAAAATTTGTCCAAAAGAAAGTAAAAATTTACCATATATCCATCAATGTTTAACTCTAGGCTTTTTTTATAATCTTTCTCTGACCATTTCCATAACCAAATAGATGGAATTTGTATTTCATCAATAAGAACTTGGAAGATAGATTTTTTTGATTCGGGTCTTTTTATTTTCATAAATTTTTTAATTATTTTCTCATTATACCCCACTCTTATTTACCCACCAAATTTTTTACAACTCTAACCTTAAAAAATTAGCAATATATTAAATATTTAATATAATCAAATATATGACAATATATCGCTCTCCGACAAGGAAATCAAAAAATAAAGACAAAAAAAGGATAGAAATGATAGTCTTTCTATCAATTTTTGTGATGATAATTCTATTATCTTATTTCACAATTTTCTCAAACTTTTTCAAAATAAAAGAATCAAAATTATCAGGCGATATCAAGTTTTTAGACAGAGAATTATTAGAAAATGAGTGGGGTGAATACTTATCTCAAAAAAAACTATCAAACAACCTTCTTCTTATCAAAAAGAAAAATATAAAAAATTTCTTTTCTCAATTTCTACCAATAAGTGATTTTGATATTATAAAGGGCTGGAAAAATAAAGAATTGGAAATAAAAATAATTGAAAAAGAAATATTTGGAAAATTATGCCAAAAAGAAGATTATGAAAAATGCTTCTTATTTGATAATAAGGGGCAGATATTTATTGCCTTTTCTAATAATCACTTATTAGAAAAAAATGTGCTATTTATAAATGATTTTTCGGGGAGATTGTATGAATTAGGCGACTATATTTTCTCTGAAGAAGACTTTGATGATATCATAAAAATAAAGGATGTTGCTGATAATAAATTTGGACTTATTGAGATGGAAATAGAATCAAAAAATATTAATCTTATTTTGGGAAATGAGGAATCAAATTGGGAAATAATGATTGATTCCCTTGATTTAAAGAGAAATTTATTAGCGATAAATAATCTCATTTCGCAAAATTTTGATTTCGCCTCATTAGAATATTTAGACATCCGCCATCTTCCCAATATTTATTATAAGTAATCTTTGCTAATGGCACCTGCCCTTGCCTGCCAAAGGCGGATAACATACTTCGCGAGGGGCAGATTATATAATAAACCAAGCATACATCCCCCCCGCCGTAGGCGGGGGGGATGTATCAGTATTATCTTATCTTAATGTTTCTCAAAATATATAATAATTATCGTCTGCTACTTAAAAATTTTAGCAAATCGCCAGCGATTGAATTGATCTTTGAAAAATTGCCAACTTGAATAATTATATTCTGCAAGCATATTTTCTATTTTGCTTTTTTGAAAAGAATCAAACTCTAAATAAATAAATGGCTCTATATTGCCTTTTGACAACAAATAATCTTTCGCTTTCGCTAAAAAATCTCTAATAAAAAATAGCCCATCTTTTCCACCAAAAACAGCCTCACTCGGCTCATATTCCAAAACTGATCTTTGAACATTGCCCCTTCTATTAGTGGAAACATAGGGCGGATTTGCCAAAATAATATCATATTTATCTTTAATATTATCAAAAATATTTGATTGAATAATATTTGCCCTGCCTCTATCTTTCAATGATGAAGGATAGAGAATTTTGTTTATCGATAGATTCTTTTTTATTTGTTTAATAAATTTTGAATTAACTTCGGCAAAATCAACTTTTGTATTGGGGCAATTTTTTAATATTGAAACGCCAATACAGCCTGAGCCAGAAAAAATATCTAAAACTTTTAATTTATTATCTTTTGATAATTCTAATATTTCCATTATTACCTTCTCAACCCAAAATTCTGTTTCTACTCTTGGGATGAGAGGCTTAAGAGACAAATCTATTTTACAATTTAAAAAATCAACCCAACCAATAATATAATCAACTGGCACCCCTTTTTTTAATTTTTCTAAGTCATTAAAAAAACCGACATTCTTAATGCCTTTATGCTTCTCGTTTAATATTTGATTCTCTTCTTTTTTTAAGATGATACTTCTTTTTTCCATTCTTCTTCAACCTCTTTAAGATGAATTTTTGTTGCATTTGAAAGACGAATTAAAAAATCTTTAGTTTCTTCTGATTTTAAATGAGGGATCATTGATTCAAAATAATCCTTCTCTAACATTCCTTTTTCTAACTCCACAGCTGAAAACAATGCCTTAGTTAAGTCCATTTTTTTTGAGACGAGATCTGATATCGCATTAGTTGATTTTTCAAAAAATTTAGCGAGTGAATTTGTCCAAATTGATTCTCTAAGAGAAATTCCATCTTTCATTATCTTTGCCCTCATCATTCTTACCCATTGAGCATGATTATTTTCATCCTTCATTAAATGCTCAAAAAAATCTTTTTTTTCGGGGAAATGAGCTCTGCATAATGAGTAGAATTTTTCTAATAGGGTTTCATTTGTCTCTAAAAGAGTCAGTATTTTTTCTGTTTCTTTATCCATATTCTTTTATAATTTAATGACGACCTCGGCCCTTAATATGACTCTCTTTTAATTGTTTAATGACTATTCGCTGCTGATTATTTGTCCTAATGAATTTATTTTAATTTGCTTGCTTAAATTTGTATTAACCTTTGATATTATTGAAATAGTAGAGGAACTTGTCCTTCCACTATTTCTCTGAAAGATAACATCAATGGAACTATCATCGGCGGGAATGCTAAACCCAACCCCCTTATTTAGATAAATTCTCTCTGTTGTAGTGCTTGAGCCAAAAGAACTCCCCTCAAAAATAACAAAAAAATCCCCACCATCTCCACTCGGATTAGAAAAATGAATCCCCCAATCTGATAAATTCTTACCGGCTATTGCATTATTTTGTGTCTGGCGAAAATAACCAACTATTCTACCCGCTTCTAAATTCAACTGAGACGACCTCCTATAATTTGCTAAATAAGTAAATCCAATAACACCTATTATTGCTAAAATAGAAATGGATATTAAAACCTCTAATAAAGTAAAGCCATTTTTTTTATTGAATTTAATATTCATGCTCCTCCACCTTTGTTATTTTTAAATCAACTAAATTCACTAATATTTTTTTATCATCTTTTTCTATTGAAACACGAAAACAGCCAGGGCATTTAAATTGCTCCACCTCTAAAATAGTAATTCCCTCCGCTGATCCAACATAATCCACAGCGATTTTTGCCGCCTCTCTTTGGGCTTCATTTATTTCCCAAGGGCGAATACATGCCTCTATTTCCGAGTCCCAAGAATACCCTGCTGGACCCAAACAACCAAAATCATCCCTTTGTCCGCCAATTGCAAAAACATCCAATTCTTTCAACTGATTACTTTCTACAAAAAATGTTTTGGCTAGAGCAATATATGGCTTCACTGATATTGAATCGCTCTGTCCCCTATCGTCATAATCTACAAATATTGCACCTTCTTCGATTATTAAATTCTTTGGGGAAATTTCTTCTCCCAAAAAAACCGCTCTTAATCCATCATATTTGTCATTTGTCTCATCTTTTATTGCGGCTGAAATATAATAATTAACAAAGTCATCTTCATCTTCGTAAGTAAAAATCAATGCGGCATCACTTATGCCATCGCTATTTAAATCTCCGTAAACTGGCTCCTCCCAAATTTTCACTTTAATAATTGAAGACCCACCTGTTTGAGAAAGTTTTTTCTCTGCCTCTCCTTGTGAAAGGGTAAATAATTCTCCCTCAACATCATAGGTCGCATTTAATGGTCCCTTATTTTTTTGGCAATCTTCTAATCCCTTTCTGCCTGCTAACCAGCCGATTATTAATCCAGCGATTAGCCCAAGCAAGAGCAAGATTATTATTGTAATGATTCCTATTTTTTTCATATTTTTGCTATTTATTAAAATTATATGCTGACTATTCTTATACCTCCTCCCCCGCCTTCGGCGGGGGAGGAGGTATTTATAATTACTTATTTAATAATCAAATAATACCAAATTATTATCAAAAAATCAATGCGAGCAGGGTATTCCAATTTATTTAAAATTTTGTAGAATAATAATATAAATAAGCCGGGGTGGCGGAATTGGTAGACGCGCACGACTCAAAATCGTGTGAAGCAATTCATGCGGGTTCGATTCCCGCCCCCGGCACTTGTTGATTTTTTAAAAAAGGGAATACGGCACAAAAAGACTAATCCCGTCCGAAAGGACGGGATTAGTCTTTTATAGTAAATACTAATTAAAAATTTCCTAGATATTATTCAAATCATCCATTACATCAGATGACTCACTTGATCCACCGGAAACTCTTGAACCACCAGCAGGTTCCTCAATCTTGACATTCACACGAGCATTATTCTTTAGACCAACTAATTTAGTTAAAGAACGAATAGCTCTGATAGTTGCACCAGCCCTGCCAATAATCCTACCCATATCCTTAGGATCGATTTTAACATTTAGCAAGACTCCCATCTCATCAACAACCCTATTTACTTCCACCTTGTCAGGATTATCAACTAATGCCTTGATAATGAATTCAAGAAAATCCTTATCGCTGTTTGCTGAAGCCATAATTATTTTTTCTTTCAATCAATAAGTAGTGCGACCTTTCCGATAAAAAAAGAATATTTCATATTCACTACTCAATATACATTATACTCATAATTTATCTTTTGTCAAATAAATTATTTATCTTATCTATTGCCTTTTGAACAGGCATTGATTTTAATAACTTCTGAGAAAACTCAACATCCCCTTCTAATAGCCCACTATAACCATAAATATAACTCTCATCATCGGGAAACAAAAATTCCACATTTTTCAAATTTCCAACCGGAGATATCTCCATAGGATTTATATTTACAAAAATAGTCAGCACCTTCTTGGTATTTAAATATGCAAAATGAGCTGGCGCCGAATCAAGCCCGACAAAAATTTCAGAATTTTTAATAACAAATATTGTTTCCGTGAGTGTATTCTTTCCAGCAACATCAAGTATTACCCCCTGTGGCAAATCACTCAATTCTTTTATCATATTAGAAATAAAATTTTTGTCCCATTGACTGCCATCGCCCAACAAAACAATTTTATCTAATCCCTTATTTTTAAAAAGATAACGACAAATCTCAACAAAATTCATCAATGGCCATTGCTTTGCCAAAGACTTACAAACAGGTGCTAATGCAATATATTTTTTACCCTCCAATTCATCTTTAAAATACGATGGCTCTTTTGATATTAAGAGAGGATATTCAATACTCTTGTTATTAAAATCTCTTTCCATCTCATCCCCCGCCTCTTTGTTTATTGCCTTTATTAAATTAATTCCTCTAATAATATAATGCCCTCCTATTGGTTTATAATAAATAATTTTTTTATTTTTTAAAAAGTTAAAATTAGACTGAATTTTTGTTTTGGCAAAATATCCAATCCAATTTTTTGCAGAAAAAATATAAGGAAAGTGCCACAGGCACAAAGTGGGTGAAATAATTAAATCAAATTCTTTTTTTATTTTTTTAAATTCATTCTCTTTAAGGTATTCTACATTTTTAAAATTGATTATTTCTTCTGTTGGGGTTATTAAGAAAACCTTTGATTGGCTGAATATATCAGCAATTTTTTGGATAATGGGCGAAAGCATAACTGAATCGCCTATTCCTAAATCCAAAAAAAGAATGGCTATTTTTTGAGGGTTATTTGAAAATTTTTTTCTACTCAAAACCCCCCAAATTCCAACCACCCAACTCATTATCTCCATAATTGCTTTTTTGAAAAATAGTTTTATTCTCATCATAATCTATTAAATAATATAAGATATGCCCACCCCTCGCCCCGCGAGGGGTGGATTGTTGCTATTAGAAATAATTTTATTCTCATCGTAATCTAAATATATAAAAATAATAGCATATATCGACCCCTCGCCCTGCGAGGGGTGGGGTGCTGTTATTAGAAAAATAGTTTTATTCTCGCCTTGATTATAAATTAAATTATCTTCACCAAAATTCTTAGATTTGCCTCAATCTGCGGGGCAAATTTTATTTTTATATTATTTTCCCCACTTTTCTTAATATTCTTTTCTAACTCTATTTGCTTAATACTAATATCAATACCCTCTTTCTTCAATTTTGATTGAATATCTTCCTTACTCACTGAACCAAAGGCAGTCCCCTTCCCTCCCCTTAATTCAAATTCTAATTTTATTGATTCTATTTTTTTCACCAATTCTTTTTGCTTTAATTTCATTTTTTCATCATCTCTATTTTTTTTGACATTTAACTCATCAATTTTTTTCTCTTTTTCTTTTGTTGCCAATATTGCTAATCCATTTGGAATCAAAAAATTTCGGGCGAATCCATCCGCCACTATTTTAATTTCATTTTTCTTCCCAATCCCCCTCACATCTTTTAATAATATAATCTTCATATTTTTCTTCGCCTCGCCGAAGTCTTGACGAAGGCGGGTTTCGCCCATCGAAGCTTTTCTTATCTTATTCCCCGCCATAGGCGGACATTCTGCCCTCTTATAGAGGGGTGGCTCGCCACGAAAGAAATTGCTTCGCAATTTCAACGTGGCTGAGACGGGGTGTTCGTCCTTACCATTATATATCAAATTATCCCCGCATATTGACAAATATATTTATTTATGATATAATAGAGGCAAGAAACTGGGAAAAGTTTCTTAAAGAATGTTTAAAAATAGAATATAAAAAAAACAGGAGAAAAAAATGAAAAAGACATCTTTGATTTTTTTAATCGTTTTAATTGTCGCCTCATCTCTACTTTCAAAAATAAGGGTGGTAGAAAAAAAAGAAAGTATAATTAAAACAAAAGTAGGAAAGGTAGAGGTGAAAGGAGAATTTAAATTCGAAGAAGGTCCTTTGGAAATAGAAGTAAGGCAGTATGGGACCATCTATGTTTTAAGAGCCGAGGGGAGAAAATTCTTCATATATCATCCTAAAAGTTGCTTGTGTGCAGAATGCTCAGAAATGGGGATAAACTTTCGCTCAAAAATCCCCTTTGAACCCAAAGAGGGAAATGGGCTAGTCATTCTTCTCTTCCCAAATGAAAGTCGTCGCATCGTTTTAAGATGCACCTCGCCCAAGGAATCACTATTTAAAATAGTGGTTCAGGATATTAATCAAGAATAGTTGCCTGAAATACAGGCAACTAAAAACAGGGCACTCTGTATGCCCTGCTTTTTTATTATCTAAAAATATTTAAAAATTATCTCCCTATAATCTCATTGAGGATCTCAACTGCCTTATCTAATTGAGGATCATCATCTCCTTCTTGCCAATCTTCCGGTAAATCCACTTCATAATCGGGCTCAAGCCCATTATTATTTATGGAAATCCCATTAGGAGTGAGCCACTCTGCTATCGTGAGCTTAATCATAGAATCATCAAATAATTTTTCCATTACCTGAACAGAACCCTTCCCAAATGTCTTTTTCCCAACCATCTTAACTCCCCTATTATCCCTCAATGCACCTGCCAAAATCTCAGAAGCTGAAGCACTTCCTTCATTTACTAAAATTACAATTGGCACCTCTGAAAATGCCTCATTACCTGATGACCTCAAAACATCCTCTTCTATCCCCTTAATATTTTGACGAACAACAACTTCGCCACTATTCAAAAACCAACTAGCAATATGAACGGAAATTTCCAAATACCCGCCAGGATTATTTCTCAAATCCAAAATAATACCCGAACTATTTCTGCCCGCAATTTCAAGAGCCGAATTATAAAATGCATTAGGAGCATTCTCATTGAAATTCATCAATTTTAAGTGGGCGATATTATTTTCCAAGAAATTAACCTCTGATGATGGAATAATAATTGTATCTCTAATCACTGAGAAATCTCTTGGCTTTTCAAAACTATCCCTATATATATTCAAAACAACCTCCGTTCCCTTCTCTCCCCTTATTTTGCCAACTGCCTCCTCAATCGCTAAATCCTCAGTTGTCTCACCATCTATTTCTAAAATCATATCGCCCGCCTTTAAGCCAGCATTATATGCGGGTGTTCCTTTAAGTGGAGCAATAATAGTTAGCACTTTTTTTCTTATTCCAATTTCCATTCCCACCCCACTAAAACTTCCACCAGTATCATCTAAAAATCTATCTGCTCTTTCAGGACTAAAAAAAACAGAATGAGGATCGTCTAATGAATCTACCAATCCTTCTATTGCTCCATAAACCATTTTTTGACGATCTAAATCATTATTTTTTAAATAATCGGTTTGGATTATTCGCCATGCATCCCAAAATAATGAAAAATCTACATCGGGCGGTATCCCCGATTCTTTATTTTCTAATCCCTCTATTAAATTTATTGATGGATAATATTTTTTACCTATTTCTACTCCTCCATAAAAAACTAAGCCCAAGACTATTAGGGCAAAAATGCCTCCTCCTATAAATATAGATATTTTTTTATTTTTACTAATTGTCATTTTGTTTTAAATAATAGAGGAAATATAAATCATTTTGTCTCCCCTCTTTTTTAATATTATTATAAATAGATTTAGCATTAAAGCAAATAATTTATCTCTTAATAAAATATCCCCATCAAGGGATATTTTATGAAACAACGACTATTTTTTTCTTCTCTTGGCAGTTGTCTTTCTCTTTGTTGTTTTCTTCGCAGTTGTCTTCCTCTTTGTTGTCTTTCTCTTGGCCGGCTTTCTTGCGGTTGTCTTTCTCTTTGTTGTTTTTCTCTTAGCTGGCTTTTTTGCAGTTGTCTTTTTTTTCGTTGTTGCTTTTCTTTTTTTAGTAGCCATAATTAATTTATTTCTAAATATTAAACGACCTTTATTTTAATAATTTATTTTCAAAAAATATTTTATAAAATTAGAAAATCCCTGCACCCACCCCCGCCTTCGCGGAGGTGGATTATTAATCATTTCTTACTATAAAAATATTTTATAAAATTAGAAAGTTCATACATCCCCCCCCCACTTCGTGGGGGGGGACTAGTAATTATTTCTTACTCTAAAAATATTTTATAGAAATCTAAAAAATATTTTTTGTCCTTACTATAATTTTAAAACAAAATAAAAAATAAAAAAACATGTGGATAAGTTTTTTTGAAATAAAATTTAAATTTTTGAAAAATTTTAAAAAATATTTTTGTAATTTAATAATTATTTTTTATTTATAAAATATTTATTGATAAATTAAAACAATCCTCCCCGCCAAGCGGGGGAGGAATTAATAATTATTTTATTTTTCAAAAAATATTTTTGCTAAAAGTCTCTACATCTATACCCCC
>JBFEPE010000001.1:0-78441 GCA_041550235.1 Minisyncoccia bacterium | reverse complement strand
ATCACCCCCCCCCCCGCCCCCGGCGGGGGGGGGGTGTGATTTTTTTTATTTATTTTCTACAGACTTTAAATTTTGATTTTCCAGTTAATTCAAAAAACTAATTATCATCATCAAAATTCTTCTCTTTGTCCATCTTTTTAATCATTTCTATTGGGCAGAGGCCATCTAATTTCTTATGAGGGAAGAAATTCCAAGCATCATTAATTACCTGCAAAACATCATTTGCCTTATCAATATCATCACTTAAATCAAGCCAATCAATCATTTTTTCCGTGCCTTTTTTAGGCTCTTCATTATAAATAATATACCTCATATCCTCCCAAGTTAATTTGGTATCCATCTTGCTCAATATTTGCCTCATATCCCTCTCAACCTCTTGCCTCTTCTTCAATATATCTTTCTCGCTCATATTAGAAACTTTCTTAATATCTTCCCTCAGTCTTTTTGATGCTTCAAATTGTTGCCTCTCAAAGTCCTCTTTTCCTTTCAAAAAATTACTATATTCCTTCATCATTTCTTTATCCCTTGTCATCCTCCAAAAAAGCATCTCTAAACTTTTATAAATACTTGGTGGCATATCATCTATATATTCATATTTGTCATATTCCGAGGAATAATGCCTTCCCATCAAATTTTCTATGGCATCTAAGAACAAAAAGAATGAGAATCTTTTCGTTTCACAAATTTCTTTTTCTTTTTTTGATAAATTATCATCATTACAATTTTCAATAATAACATCAATTGAAAAATAATAAAAATTTGCCCCTATTCTTAAAATCGCCTGCCTTAATTTTCCTGATGGATGCTGAATGTATTTATATATAAAATCCTGAAAAAATTCTAATTCTTCCTCGCCAATGGCTATCATAACTGTATTTAGGGCATCTAAAAAATATACTTGGCGATCTAAATCTTTAATATTTTCAAATCTTCTTGCCTCATCAATAAATGGGAGTAAATCTTTTATTACTTTTTTTCTTTGTTTTTTATCTCCATACAAATAATCCTTATTAACAATATTTTTTAAGTCTTTTTTGGCAATTCTAATATCCGCCGGACTCCCAGTTTTTAAAGTTTCAATTATTTTCTCAACTCTCCTCTTTATCATATTTTTATATATTACTATATTACATCATCCTCCATCATTTTCAACTCTATAAATCCTCAATAAAGTTTCCTCTCATTTTGTTGAATAATTAAACTATATGGCACTTCGTCCTTATCAAATGATATTTTCCAAGGTATTTGATTGTGAGTAAATTTTTCTATCTCCCCCGTTTTTCTATCCCTCCATTTGTCACAAATCTTTTTTATTATCTTTAATTCCTCTTTCTTTAAATCAAAATCATTATTTTCTAGCAAAGAAATTATCTTTGCTCTGCCTTTATTAGCAATATCTATTTCATCATTTCTTTCTAATTCCTTAAGGCAATCAAAAAAGCTATTAGCCACTGGACCATGATTTAATTTTTTATAAGTCTCGCCGGTTATTGATTTGAAATTATAATAATAAAAAACAAAATCGGCTAAATATACTAATTTAGCTAATTTTGTTTTTGTGATCTTCTTGTCCTTACTATCTCCCCCGTAATATATACAAGCCTTAATCAACTCACACATCTTATCTTTTTTCTCTTTCTTAATCATCTTTTTATCTTATATTCTAATTTTATCAAAATAATATGTTTTTACAATCGAAAATATTTTTTATGCCTCCCAAATTTTAATTCCCACGAAGGGCGGGAATATCTCACCCTCGCGGGGCAGGTATTGACATTTTTATTTATATATGTTATACCTTACTCGGATTCGAGATTGATAGATCTTGGGTTTAAAACAAAAAAATATGGAGGAAAATCATGAATAATGTCAAAGACTTACAGGAAAAAATGGAGCAAGAAGGAAAAAAACCGGGCGGTGCTTTTGCGAAAAGAATATTAAATGCCATTGCTCTGTCAATGAAAAGCGAGGATGAAGTGCAAAGAATTAATGAAGTAAGCGAGCTGGATGGCTTTACACTCGGGTCAATCAGAGCCTCTCTCTATGAACAAGGCAGAGATGGTAATCAATTCAAGGGATGGCCTGATTCGAAAAATAGTAAAACAGGTAATCCCGTAGAAGAAGCACTGACCTATATCGAAAATCTTGCCTTTGGCAAATAATATGCCAGCCTTTTGCATCAAGACAAAAAATCAGCAACCAAATGGTTGCTGATTTTTTTATTTTGATATTTTATGTGGCGATGGGTTATTCGTCAAGAATAGCTTTAATACTTTATCACTCATTATCTCATTATTGTTTTAATAAATATTTTCGTAAATTAAAAGGCACCAGCAGATACTCATCGCTGGTGCCTTTGTTTGGGTCGCTGAGAAGGATATCATGGATGTCATTAAAGCCATGGATACCATGTATAAAGCGGTTCTGTTTTTCCCAGCAAACTCCATGGTGTATCATGCTTATGCACCTTAATTTCTTCAACTGATGCTTTTGGGAATTTTTCCTCATAAAGACCCCTAACACATTCTACCGCCTCTTCAGGGGTGTTGCGATTAATTGCCGGATAAATACGACTTGTCGAATCTTCTTGTGCCGATTCTTTTGATGTTAGAAAAACAAGATATAGCATTATTCTCCTCCTATAATCCTTATATTTTGATTTGATTTTTTTTAACGAAAATCTTTCGATTCTCTGACCCCATTATATCACACTTTTATCTGTTTGTCAATAGCGAACACCCCGTCCAGCCCCTGACTTGCAGGGGCTGTGACACCCCTCTGTAAGAGGGTGGAACATCCGCCTCTGGCGGAGAGTTAAAAATCCCCACCGCCCGTGAGGGCGGTGGGGATGGGATTATTCGTCAATAGCAGTTGCTGAGACAAATCTATTAGACATCATCGTCTCTGACGGTTTCTATCTTGCGGAAGCCGGTTCCGGCGGGGATAAGTCGCCCAATTATAACATTCTCCTTCATTCCCCTTAGATTATCCAACTTCCCTTCGGTGGCGGCCGTAACCATCACCCTTGTTGTTTCTTGGAAAGAAGCAGCTGATAAGAAACTATCACTTGCCAAAGCAGACCTTGTAATACCCAAAAGCAAAACATTTGCTTTAGCGATTTGCTTCCCTTCCTTCTTTAATATCCTATTCTCCTCAATAAGTTTAGACCTTGAAATAACATCTCCGGGCAAAAATTGACTATCACCCGACTCCTTTATCTTAACCTTTGAGAACATCTGACGAAGAATTATTTCCAAATGCTTATTATTTATAGGAACACCTTCGGAAATATATATCTTCTGAATCTCATCCATTATATATTTCTCTACCCTTTCTCGCCCAGCAAACTTCATCAACTCTTTCAAATCTATTGATCCTTCAGTTATTGGGTCTCCGGCAAACACCTTATCCCCTTTCTTTACTAAAACATCAGCATTGGATGCCAATGAATAAGTGATGAGATTGATATCTTTCTTTTTACTCTTAGTGGTTTTCTTTTTGTCGGCTTTCTTATCAGAATCTGATTTGCCTTCTTTTTTGTCGGGCTTTATGCTCACAACAATTTCTTTGTCTGACTCCTCAATGCCAACCACTTCCCCATCTACCCCGGAAATAGTCGCCTTATACTTTGGCGAAGTTACTTCAAATAATTCCTCAATTCTTGGCAAACCATGTGTGATGTCTTTTCCTGCAACACCACCACTATGGAATGTTCTAAGTGTGAGCTGGGTTCCCGGCTCTCCTATTGATTGGGCAGCAATAACACCTACTGGCACACCAACTTCAACTGGCTTATTATATGCCAAATCAAGCCCGTAACATTTTGCACAAATACCCCAAATACTCTTACAAGAAATCGGCGACCTCACCTTAATACTCTTTATTTCTTTTGTTGCATCAATTAACTCCGCTGCTTTTCTATTGATTATCTCATTCTCTTCAACAATTACCTTCCTGCCTATCTTTATTTGCTCCAATGACACTCTTGAAAATAGTCTTTCTGAAAAATTGTCATATTCATTATTTTCCAATCTATCAACTGAAACCCCCTCCTTTGTTCGGCAATTTTCTTCAACGATAACAATATCTTGAGAGGAATCAACTAATCGTCTTGTGAGATAACCAGCATTTGCCGTCTTCAAAGCGGTGTCTGATGTTCCCTTCCTTGCTCCGTGGCTAGCAATAAAGTATTCTAAAACATCAAATCCCTCTTTGTAGCACGACTTAATAGGCATCTCAATTATTTCTCCCTTTGGATTTTGAACAAATCCCTTCATTCCCATCATTTGCATTATCTGATTCCAAGAGCCTCTTGCACCTGAATTAATAATATTAGAAACAGGACCAAATGGCTCAACACTTGTCTTTAAGTTAGAAGTAATTTCTGCTTGTGATTTTTGCCACTCTTGAATGACATGAGATTTCTTCTCCTCAGAAGACAATAATCCTTCTTGATATTGCCCCTCAACATCATCAACTTTTTCTTGTGATTTGCTTAAGGACTCGCTTTTAATTTTCGGCACGATTAAATCACCCGCACCAAGTGTTGTTCCAGATATCATTGAATATCTAAAGCCCAATGATTTGATTAAGTCAATAACACTCACCGCCTCATCAATGCTCTCTGTTTGGCTACCAATAAAATCCGTGAGTTTTTGAAGAAACTTTTTATTTGCTGTTTCGTTAAAGTATGGGAATTTATTGGGCAAGATATTATTCATCATCAACCTGCCTAATGATGTTTCAATTATTGACCTTTCCTTATCTTTAACAATGGTTATTTCTCCAAATTCCATTTTTGCTATTGAATCTTTTGTATTTGGAATCCTTATTTTTTCCTTCAAGCCAATATGACCAAATTCATAAGCATAAATTGCTTCATCAAAGTTGGAAAATGATTTTATATTCTCCTTTTCGCTTTCTGATGATTCAATGCTAGTCAAATAAAAACATCCCAAAACAATATCTTGGTTTGGATTAACAACAGGATCTCCAGATGATGGTTTTAGGAAATTATGAGATGCGAGCATTTTCTCTCTTGCTTCTTTTTGCGCCTCATCGGACAATGGAAGATGAACTGCCATTTGGTCTCCATCAAAGTCGGCATTGAATGCCGGACATACCATTGGAGGGATCCTCACAACTAAGTCTTCTATAAGAATTGGTTCAAATGCCTGAATGCCCAATCTGTGAAGGGTTGGGGCTCTGTTAAGAAGGACTAATTTGCCCTTAATCACTTCCTCCAATGATTCCCAAACTTCATCAGGGGCAGCATCTATCATCTTATTAGCCCCTCTTATGTTATGGGCCAATTCTTTGTTATATATCAAATCATTCACGACAAATGGTCGGAAAAGTTCTAATGCCATTTTTTTAGGCAATCCGCATTGATAATGCGGTAAGTTTGGACCGACAACGATAACACTTCTTCCTGAATAATCAACTCTTTTACCTAAAAGATTTTGCCTAAATCTTCCTTGCTTTCCCTTCAGGTTGTCTGCTAATGATTTGAGTGGTCTCTTTTGGGAAGTCATCTGAATTTGTGTCTCTCTGATGGTATTATCAATCAAAGCATCAACTGCTTCTTGGAGCATTCTTTTTTCATTTCTCACAATCACCTCAGGTGCTTTTAATTCCAAAAGTTTCTTTAATCGGTTATTTCTATTGATAACTCTTCTGTATAGGTCATTAAGGTCGGATGTTGCGAATCGTCCGCCATCAAGAGAAACCATCGGACGGAGATCTGGTGGCAAAACGGGAATAATTTTTAGAAACAACCATTCGGGTCGCAACTTATTTTTAATAAATGAGCGAACTAATTTTAATTGGAAAATTAATTTTCTTTTTTCTACTACACTTTTCTTTTCTTCTATGCTTTTTTCTAATGACTTTCTCACTTTTTCTAAATCTATTTTTTCTAAAAGAGAAACAACCGCCTCGCTACCTATACCGGCTTCAAATATTTGACCAAATTCTCTTGATAATTTGAAATATTTTGCTTCTGATATTACTTTCAAAGGAGCGATATCCATTATCTCCTCTTTCTTTTGCTTGTATAATTCCTCCACTACTCCCTTTTCGACATCCTTACTTTTTTGCTTCACCTTAAATTCTTTATCTAAATTTTCTAATAAAATTCTCTTCTCTGACTCATCTACTTTTGTGATGATATATGCTGAATAATAAATCACTCTTTCTAATTTTTGGGAAGGGACACCTAAAAATAGGCCTACTCTTGATGGGATGCTTCTCAAGAACCAAATATGGGCAACTGGTGTTGCTAATTCAATATGACCCATTCTTTCTCTCCTCACACTTGCCTTTGTTACTTCAACATTACATTTATCGCAAACTATTCCCTTGTATCTGATTCTTCTATATTTTCCGCAATAGCATTCATAGTCCTTGCTTGGACCAAAAATCCGCTCGGAAAATAGACCATCTTTTTCTGGTCTTTGAGTTCTATAATTTATTGTTTCCGGCTTTAGCACTTCTCCATAACTCCATGAGAGCATGTCTTCTGGAGAAGCGACTTTTAATTTAATTGCCTTAAAATTTTCTGATATCATATTTTTCTTTGCCTCGCCGAAGTTTTAACGAAGGCGGGCTTTGCCCTGCCGAAGTTCGCCATAGGCGGACGAAGGAGGGTGGCTAATTATATTTACGACTTTGCCTCGCCGAAGTCCGCCATAGGCGGACGAAGGAGGGCTTATATTATTGACAAAATAATTTATTTATTATAATCTAATTTCAGGAGGTTTCAATGGGTAAAAAAGAAGAATTTCTTAATCTTGAACTAAGGAAGATGGAGCCTGATGAAAATGGTGCCGTGTTTTATGAACTAGTTGAGGCAAAAACAGCCGACCTTGTTTCATCTTATAATGAAATTCCAATTTATTGCATCGTTCAATATTTATGCGACTACGAAAAAATGATTAAGTACAGGCAAATGGTTAATAAAGAAAAAATGCATAAGGGGTTAATTATCACATTTCCCGAAGGCGGTCATCTGAAAAGAGTTCTCAAGGTCATTGAAAGAACTGAGCATAAGGTCTATCACAACATCTATCATATTGAAGAGGTATTAGAGAAGAGAAGGTTTTGGAAAAGACAAATCAAATTGGGACATGAATGTGAAAGACCATCTTTGGCCTTAATCAATTTCTTTAGTGGTCTCACCAAATTGGAATTATCAGAGGTATCCGAGATCGAAATATCTTTTAATTTTTTAAATTAAATAATCTCGTATTCACCGGGCATGTTGCTTTGAGAAAAAGCAACCTCTGCCCTTTTTTATTTCCCCACCAACCCACTCCTGAAAAAATCCTGAAATCTGATTTTTAATTTTTAAAGAATAACTACTCTCTTTCGGAGTCTTCTGAAAATGCTTCTGATGCCTCTCCCCTTATCTCATTTACCTCACCTCTCGCTCCCTTATCATCATCAAAAAACTTTTTCGTTCCACCAATAAGTTCAACATTCAACCCCATACTCTTCAACTCATTTATCAATACATCAAATGAAGTTGGAATATTTGGTGGGCTAAACTTTTGCCCTCGGACAATCGCCTCATAAGCAGAAACCCTTCCCATCACATCATCTGATTTTACAGTGAGCATTTCTTGCAAAGCATAAGCCGCTCCATATCCTTGCAATGCCCATACTTCCATCTCTCCAAATCTCTGTCCTCCTAATTGAGCCTTTCCGCCTAATGGTTGCTGTGTAATTAGAGAATATGGACCAATAGACCTCATATGAATTTTTGTCTCAACCATATGATTCAACTTCAACATATATTGATAACCAACAACAACTCTTTGATCAAATGCCCTTCCTGTTTGCCCATCATAAAGGACCACCTTTCCATCTTCTGGAAAACCAGCCGTTTTCAATTCTTTTCGTATCTCATCCTCAGTCGCACCAGCAAAAACAGGGGTAACTGCACGATAACCCAACTTTGAAGCAGCTAATCCCAAATGAGTTTCTAATATCTGCCCTAAATTCATTCTTGAAATAACACCCAGTGGATTAAGAATAATATCCACCGGAGTCCCGTCTTCCATATATGGCATATCCTCTACTGGGACAATTTTTGAAATAATTCCTTTGTTTCCATGCCTTCCAGCCAACTTATCCCCAGCCAAAACTCTTCTCATTTGAGCAACTTGAATTTGAATTCTTTTGATTATGCCCGGCTCTAATTTATCTCCATTTTCTCGAGAAAATATTCTTATCCCAACTATTCTTCCCCTCTTTCCGTGCTTCATAGTGAGAGATGTATCCTTAACATCTCTTGCCTTTTCTCCGAATATTGCCCTCAATAATCTCTCCTCAGCCGTTAAATCAGTCTCTCCTTTTGGAGAAATTTTTCCAACTAAAATGTCACCAGAGCCAACTTCTGCTCCTACTCTCACAATCCCCTCCTCATCCAAATTCTTTAATCTTTCAAGGGATACATTTGGAATATCTAATGTTGTTAATTCCGGACCAAGTTTTGTATCCCTCACATCACAATAAAAATCCTCAATATGCATTGATGTAAATCTATCCTCTTGAACTACTCTCTCAGACAAAACAATAGCATCCTCATAGTTAGAACCACCCCATGACAAGAAGGCCACCAAAAGATTTTGTCCTAATGCCAATGCTCCATTATCAGTCATCAAACTATCAGCCAAAACCTGCCCCTCTTTAACTTTCTGCCCAACCTTAACAATTGGCCTTTGAGATAAACAAGTATCTTGGTTTGTTCTCTTAAAATTATGGAGATTATATAATTTTAATTTGCCATTTTTATTTTTTATTTTTACATGGTTAGCATCTACTTCTGTTACTTCGCCCGCATCTTTACTTACCAATGTCTGCCCTGAATCAACAGCTGCCTTTTCCTCCATACCCGTTCCAACTAATGGGGCTTGAGACAAAACATAAGAGACAGCTTGCCTTTGCATATTTGATCCCATCAAAGCACGGTTGGCATCATTGTGATCAACAAATGGAACAAGTCCAGTAGCAATACTAAATATTTGAAATGGTGAAACATCTGAGAATTGAATTTTTGAAGTTGGGTAGAAGCCTGGAATTCCCTTATATCTTCCCCCAACTTCTTTTCCCGTTATTTTATTATTTTTATCTTTTTTAAATCCCGCTGATGCGATATAATAATTTTCCTCCTCCCAAGCATTTAAATATTCTAATTTTTTTGTTATTACTCCATTTTCAACTTTAAAATAAGGTGTTTCTATAAATCCAAAATCATTGAGACGGCTAAAACAAGACAAATGACTCACTAATCCCACATTTGCTCCTTCTGGTGTTTGAATTGGACAAATCCTTCCATAGTGAGTGCGATGAACATCTCTCACTTCAAACCCAGCCCTCTTTCTATTTAATCCACCCGGACCTGTTGCAGACATTCTCCTTTTATGCTCTAACTCGGACAATGGATTTTCTTGATTCATAAATTGCGATAATTGAGAGGTATTGAAAAACTCATCAACGACCGCCATAACAGTTCTGATATTTATTAATTGAGTTGGCATCAATGTTTCCCTATCATAAGTAGACATTCTATCCTGAACTACCCTTCTTAATCTCATAAGCCCAACCCTTATCCGCGAAAGCAAAACTTCTCCAACTGCCCTCACACGACGATTTCCTAAATGATCAATATCGTCTGGCTCTTTTGTTCTATCATTATTTGATTCTATTATTATTTTAACAACTTCAATTAAGTCTTCTATTGTCAATTGCCTACTATTATTTTTATCGCCCATCCCCAATCTTTGATTTAATTTATATCTTCCAACATCACTCAAATCATATCTGTCATCTCTCTTAAACATTGCCTCAACTAAACTTTTTGCACTCTCTGGTGTGGCTAAATCACCTGGCCTAATTCTTCTATAAATTTCCATAAATGCCTCTTCTTCATTTTTTGATGCATCTTTTTTAATCGTCTTTTCTATAAAACTTACTTCCCCAATATCCGTCCCCTTAAATGCCTCTAATATTTTCTCATCTGAATCTAATCCAAATATTCTCAATAATGCCGAAACGGCGATTTTTCTTTTTTTGTCAATCTTAACATAAATTGCTCTATCCAAGCCAGTTGAAAATTCCAACCATGCTCCTCTATCAGGAATTATTTTTGCACCAAAATGCTTCCTTCCTTTTAACATCTCGGCTGTGAAATATAATCCACTGGAGCGAACAATTTGAGAAATTACAACTCGTTCTACTCCGTTTATAATAAAAGTTCCCCTGTCTGTCATGACAGGAAAGTCTCCAAAATATACTTCTTGCTTTGTTTCTCTTTTGCTTTTCTTGTCTGTTAATTTGAAATTGACTCTCAAGGGTGCTTCATAAGTGAGTCGTTTTTCTTTTGATGAGATCTCGTCAAATTTTGGCTGGTCTAAGAAATAACCATCAAAATCTATTTCTAATTCATTGCCGGTATAATCACTTATTGGAAAAACTTCCTTAAATAAATCCTTAAACCCTTTTTTTATGAGCCAGTTATATGAGTTTAATTGGATTTCGCAAAGATTAGGCAAATTCTTTAATCCCTCCAACACATCCGGCTCACTTGAGAAAACTTTTATTTTTTTAGCCATATTTTTCTTCGCCCGCCATAGTCCGCCAGAGGCGGATATTCTATTTTAACGAAGGCGGGTATTATTTAAATATTTTATTGTCATGCCTGCGGAGGCAGGCATCTCAACAATTCTCATCGTGTTTCCCTTGGTTTTTAGACCCCCGCCTTCGCGGGGGTGACACGGGAGAGGTGTCGTTCCTGTTTCTTCCTTATCCCCTCCCCCCGCCGAAGGCGGGGGGAGGGATTATTTGATTTATTTTTATTCCATTCTTCTTTGTCATTCCCGCGAAGGCGGGAATCTCCCCATTGACAAAACAATTTCTCTATTATAATCTGATTTCAGGAGGTAGGCATGACAATAGAAGTAGAAGACAAATATTTTAAGAAACTAGAGAATTTAGAAGATGGTGATATAGTTATTGCAATTAATCATAGTCGCAAATTCATAAATGGATGGGTGCCATTTCTTGTTTATGGAAAATCTTGTGAGGGATTATCTCTTGTGAGCTTTAAAACTGATTCTTGCTCAACTAATGTTTTGAATCTTCGTTTGCATTTGAAATACCTTGAATCTGACGAGTTAAGATTTGCTAAAATTGATGAGGATAGTCTAAAAGGATTATTAATCGAATTTAAAATTAAAAATTAGTGATATCAACAACAGGCAACCTTGGAGGATAAATGGCAATTAATAAATTGATAATTGCCACCTCCGTTTTTTATTATTCCACCTTACCTCAATCAAATCCTAAAATAGATTATATTCAATTTTTAATTCAGTCCTTACTTTCTTTTCTTTAGACCTCCGCCTTCGCGGAGGCGACAGGAGGGGGCGTCATCCTCTCTCCTTTGTCATTCCTATTTCTTCTTTGTCATTCCCGCGAAGGCGGGAATCTCAACCTCACTATTACCACTCACTTGCCATTTATTTAGACCCTTGCCTTCGCAGGGGTGACAGGAAGCATCATGCTCGCCTATTCCTAATCGCAGTTATACTTGTTCTTACCTTCTATTTCACTTATCCACAGCCTCAAGCAATAAAATAAAAAATGAGAACAAAAACAACCCGCAAAAAGCAATGGGTTCTAAAATTAATCTTTTATTAATTTATCTTATTTTTATTTAAAATCACAAGATAATTGGGGCGATTATCAGCCCTAATAAGGGGACAAATTAATTATTTTGTCAAAAAATCAAAAAGTCCCCTCATTATAATCATATTTTATTTTTTGTCAATAGATATCTTACCATGCCAAGAAACTCCACCATGGCTTCTTTGTTTTCTCAATTTCTCCTGTTTCTGCACTAAGAGTTGTTGTTACTTTTACTGCTGTCTTGAAAAGACCTAAAATTCTTTTTTCTTGGGAGCCAATCACCTCATAAACTGGCTTGCCAGTATCTTTCAATTCTATTTCAACATCTTTATTGAGAGATAATTTATCAATAGCACTTTCACTAGCTGTGTCCGGCATCACCTTAATCTCTTTTTCATTCATAAATATTTTATTTTCCTTAATATTAAGAACTTCTTTGGTGGAAACAGAAACAATTTCTTTCTGTTGGCAAGAAACATTATATTCCTTGCATCTCTCTATGAGCCCATCTTGGCAAAGAGATAAAATTTTACCACAAAATTCTGGGGTTACTTCTTTCTGCTTGCAATTTAAATCCCATTTAACACAAGCATCTTCATTGCCTTTTTTACAAGACAAGAGATAATTTTCACAAGTTTGTTTTTCTAAATTAGAGCAATTAAAATCATATTTTTGGCAAAGAATCTCATCCCCCTTTTTGCACTCAGATGAATACATCTCGCAATCCTCATTAGTCGCTCCTTTTACCATTTCTAAAATTAATTTATCTCTAACTGGCTTGATATTAATTTCTCTTTTTCCCGATTCTATATCACCAACCTCTATTTTTATTGCTGTTTTTGTCTCTTCAACCGAAGTTGGAGCATTATATATTGTTTCTGTTTCTTTTTCTTCGTTATAAATTGATATTTGATCAGATGATATTGTTATTGATTCCTTTATTCCAATTTGAGGCTTAATAGTTTGATAAGAAATTGGCTCAGAAATATCACTTTCTAAAATAGGTTTGGGCGAAGAAGGTGTTATTTCTTGTTCTAACTCGGATACACTAGATATTAATCCTTCTTTTTGTATTTCAAAAATTCCGGTTTGATAATCTTTTTTTCCAATCAGACCTATTTTAAAATCAGAAGAGATTGTCGGATAAAAACTTGATATCGGATAAAAATTTTCCATAGTTATTACGGTAGATTTTGACATATTACCCATTTTTATCTCTATATAGCTGAGACAAGGTTCCAGATTAGTTTTTGTACACAAAGCATTGCCTTCTACTTCCATTAGTTTGATCAATTTTAAAGAAATATCATCAGATATCTTTTTCTCCTCACCAACAATCAGATTAATAATATTCTCATCATTAATGACATTATCCTCCGCATTGGCGGGGACAAAGGGAATAATTAAAGAAACGACAACGAGGAACAATAATATTTTTTTCATATTTTTATTATATTATTATAGAAAAATTATATAAATAAGACCTTTTTTATTAAACTACCTCTTACTCCATTGATGGGCAGTTCGGGCCTTGCGAAGCCCTGGCTTCTTTCTCTCCACCTCCCTTGCATCACGAGTGAGAAGCCCAACCCGTCGAAGTCTTTTCTTAAAATCCTGGTTAAATTTTACTAATGCCCTACTAATTCCCAACTTAATAGCATCGGATTGGGAATTAATTCCTCCCCCGACAACCTTAACAGAGACACCAAACTTATCCTCAATATTCATCTTATCAAAAGGAATATTGACTTTTTTCTGAAGCCTAAGAATTGGAAAATATTCCTTATACTCCTTATCATTTATTGTAAATCCCTTCTTTTTTGTAAATAAACGAACCCTCGCCGTAGAAGTTTTCCTTCTTCCTACCGCCTCATAGTATTTTTCTTTTTTTGCCACTGACCCACTTTTTTTAACAACTTTTTTTGTAGTATCAGTTTTTTTTGTAGATGTAGATTTTTTTTCCATATTTTTTCTTCGCCCGCCGAAGTCCCCTGCCCTGCCGTAGCTTTAGCGAAGGTGGGTTGACGAAGGCGGGTTTCTTAATTTGACTTCAAAAAAACTAAATTTTTTATTCTCCTCGCCCTCAACTTATTTTTAGGCAACATCCCCATTACTGCTTTTTGCAATAATACTCTTGGATCTTTTTCAAAAACTTGTTTAGCCGTGAATTCTTTTAAATGACCAATGTATCCAGTATGTCTTCTATATAATTTTTTTTCAAATTTATTTCCAGAAAATTTTGCCTTCTTTATATTTTCAATAATAACCTTCGTATCTCCTTCTAATCTTGGGTTGTATGATGGCAAATCCTTGCCACACAAAAGAACAGCAATCCTTGTTGCCAATCTCCCAATTATTTTATTTTCTGCATCAATCTTTATCTCCCTCATATTTTTTCTTCGCCCGCCGAAGTCTTGACGAAGGCGGGTACTACTCAACGAACTCAATAACGGCCTTTTTGCTTCCATCTCTTTTTGTCAAAACAGGACTTTTTATAATTCTCAAATAACCGCCATTTCTATTCTCAAACTTAGGAGCAACATTCTTTTGAAGTTCAAATGCCGGCTTCTCCCCTAATCGACTTATTAATAATCTCAAACTTGCTAAATTTTGTTTTTTTGCAAGAGTGATTTCTTTCTCTAATTTCTGTCTTATTTCTTTTGCCCTTGCCTCCGTTGTCTCTATTCTCTTATTCAATATCAAGTTAGCCATCATCTGCCTTAAGAATGATCTTCTTTGTCCTTTTTTTCTATTAAATTTTCGTCCAGTCTTTAAATTTTTCATAATATTTGATTATTTTTTCTTACTCTTGCCCTTACTCTTTTTTGATGATTCTTTTTCCTTGGCTGGAAAATAATCATCGTCAGAACCCCTGCCTTCACCTGCTGGTTCCTCGCCATCATAAATCAAAAAGTCATGCCTCTTTGTCTCATTTTCCTCATCCTTGTTTTTGTCTTCATCATCAGGAGAAGATAATTCTCCATCATCATCAATTCCTAAATCGCCTACCACCTTCAAATGACCCAATAAAATATTAACTGACTTTTTTAGAGCTAATTTTGGAGTGAGAGATCCATCAGTTTCAATATATAATCTTAATTTATTATAATCAGTTCTATCGCCTACCCTCATATCTTTCACTTCATAATTTACCTTCATAACCGGAGAGAAAAGGGCATCCAAACTAATGTTCCCAACTGATAATTTCTCCTCGCTTCTTGTCCCAGAAGGAGAATATCCTAATCCTCTTTCTACAACCATTGTCATTTCCAATGATGATTTTTTACTTGATAATGTGGCAATATGAGCATCCTTATTTAAAATTTCTACATTGGAGTTTTCTTTTATATCTTTTGCTGTAATAACTTTTTCGCCCTTAGCGGATAATGTTATTTTTTGTGGTTCGTTAGAAAAAAGAGAGACTCTAATCTTTTTTAGATTGAGAATGATTTGAACAACATCCTCCATCACTCCATCAATAGTGGAAAATTCATGGCTCACTCCCTTGATTTGAACACTTGTGATGGCTGCACCTTCCAATGAGGATAAGAGCACTCTTCTTAATGCATTGCCTAATGTGAGACCATATCCGGGATATAATCCCTCTATTTCAAATATTGCGAAGTTGTCTTTTTCTTCAACAACTTTTGGTTTTTTTGGTAAAATCATAAGATTTTTATTATTTTATTTAAAAATAAAAGATTAATAAAACGACTGATTTACATCCCTTTTCGCCGACAAAATCAGCAAGAGAGATGATATTAATACCACTCTATATCAACTCATAGATTGTTTCGCCTTTCTACTAAACACTTTTCTATATTACTACTAAAAAAATAATTGTCAAATAATATTATTGGGGATTTATTTCACGATAAACCTTGAATTACGAAATAGAAAAATTATCTCCCCTGTCATTCCCGTCCGCCTGAGGCGGATAATACTCCGGCGGCCTGCCCGCCTATGGCGGGGAATCTCTGCCTCCCGTCACCCATAGTTTCCTAAAAAAAGACGGCTGGATTGATCCAACCGCCCCTTTTGCTTAATCAACACTTTTATCTATAACAAGCATCAATTTCTGCTTCTCTATCAATATCATAATCATCTTGGGGACTATCATCATCCTCAAAAACAAGATCATATCCTAATTTCCTTAAAAATACCCTGCCCTCGTCAGATTCAATAATCTTTCTAAGAGCATATTCACCCGTTCCATCTATAATCTCTATAAGAATTTCTGACAGCGAAAGGCGAGGATAAGATCCTCCAGAAAGAATATTACCATCGGGTTGCCAAGCAGATATTCCTTCTTTCCTAAAAACTATACCACCTGTTACATCAGCCATATTACACCTCCTTTATTTTTTCATCACTCATATTTTTTTAAATTTTTAAATCATTTGCCGACATTGTAAAACCACTTTGATAATATAATGTATATCAAAACTTGTCAAATTTAATAATTGCCTTGGACAAGACTCGCATTGCTAAAAATAAAATAAAATGATAGAATGGCAATAATAAAAATAATAAATTATCAAATAATATGAAAAGACCATACCAGCCAAAAAATAAAAAAAGGAAAAGAACCCATGGATTTAGGAAAAGAAGCCAAAATAATTATGGGCAAAATGTCTTAAAGAGAAGGCGAAGGAAGGGCAGAAAACAACTCACTGTATAAATAGTATGAATACCGTCATGCTACCCCCCCCGCCAGAGGCGGGGGGGGTAGCACAAATACTTTTTAGATATTCAAAATTTTGATTTTTTTGAGATTGTATCCCTGCTATAAATCACTCCGCCCCAAGTATAGAAAAACAAAAAAATAAAAATATGGCTTTGGCAAAAAAATTTCGCTTGAAACTACAAAGAGATTTTGAAAAAATATCAGAAAAAGGCGAATTTAACAGAGTCGCTGGATTAGATATTAAATATATTCCAAATCAATTAGATCATACAAGAATATCAGTTATAATAAGTAAGAAAACATCTAAAAAGGCAGTAACGAGAAATAAAGCAAGAAGAAGAATTCTTGAGATAATCCGACCATTATTAAAAAATCTATCTGGCTACGATATAATTTTCTTCCCTAAAAAAGAAATCTTGGAAAAAGATTTTTCAGAAGTTAAGAAAGCAGTTGAATTGCTATTAAAGAAATCTAACCTTATATGATTAAAAACTTTTTTTTATTTCTAATAAAAATATATCAATTATTCTTATCTCCTCAAAAAGGAGTATTTCGTAATATTTGGTTAGTTAATATTCCTTGTAGATTTAATGAAACCTGTTCAGAATTTGCGGCAAGAAATATCCAAGAAAAAGGTTTTTTAAGGGGAGGAAAATTAGCAATGAAGAGAATTGCAAAATGCCACCCATTTTCTAATAATATAAATAATTAAAAATATGAATCCATTTGATGCATTTTTAGTTCAACCATTGTTTAATGCCCTAATATTTATCTATAATATTATCCCTGATATTGGAGTGGCGACAATTATTCTTACCGTTATTATTCGGGCTATTTTGTATCCCCTATTTCAGAAAAGCACAAAGCAACAAATTCTGATGAGCAAAATCCAGCCAGAATTAGCAAAATTACAAAAAGAATATAAAGACAATAAAGAAAAATTAGTTAAGGCACAAATGGAATTATATAAAAAATATGGAGCCAGTCCATTTGGAAGTTGCCTCATAACACTACTTCAATTGCCAATATTATTAGCCGTCTATCGTGTTTTCTTAAATGGATTTTCTGATGAAAGAATGGCTACACTATATAATTTCATCACTCAGCCAGATGTTGTTAATATCTATTTTTTGGGGATTATAGATTTGTCTCAACCAAATATTTGGTTGGCAATAATAACTGCCATTATTCAATTTATCTCATCAAAGATGCTAATCCCACCATCTCCAAATAAATCATCAAAAGACGAACCACAAGTTCCGATGCAAAGAATAACTGCCTCGCTACAAAAAAATATAGGCCTGATTGCCCCGCTCATAACATTTGTTATTCTTGTCCGACTCCCTTCTATATTGGCAGTCTATTGGTCAGTATCAACTCTATTCTCCATATTCCAACAATGGCTCGTCCAAAAGAATATAAATATAGATGAGGATAAGAAAGAAGTTTAACTTAATATTTAATTAAGAACAAAAAATAATTTTTTCTATTTTCAACAAATCTTATATTTGACAAATGAATATATTTGTGATAGTCTGTATTTAGAAGTAACGGAGTTAAAAAAATGATATTGGAGGAACAAATAATGACTTATCTTATACTTTTGATTGTTTTTGTAATAACAGCACCGATAACAGCTCAAGCTAATGTCCCAATTTATTCACTGGGCTATCTTGTCATCTTACTGACAATCATGGGAATACATCTTTACTTTGTAAAAAGTAGGGAGAAAAAAGGTCGTCTGATTAAGAAATATATCTGAAATGGAATTAGGCTTATCTCTTAAGATTATCGCCCCTTAAAATAAGAATTTTTTAAGGGGTGATAATCAATTTTTTATTTAAAAACCAAAGAATTAATTTGCGGGTTAATTAACTTAAAATATAAGGGAAGAGGGTTATTCCAAGATGATTTTGTATTAGATAATAATTATGATTTGACAATTATAAATTTTTATTCAATATAAAATATAGATAAAATGGTAAAGTCATATAGAATAAAGAATTTATTTAAAATTTTTAATTGATAGGAGGATGAAGTGAAGGCGATAAAAGATTTATCTGAAAAAGAATTTGAAAAATTATTAGAGCCGATCCAGAATTTTTTGGTTATAAGAAATAAACCAAAAAAAGCGGATGTTATTTTTGTATTTGGGAGTGTAAAATTGCCACTGGTTCATAGCAGGGTATTGGAATTATATCAAAGAGGATATGCCCCACATATTTTAATTAGCGGCGGTATTGGGTCTAATAATTTTTCAGAAGGTAATTTGATTTCCGAGGCTGAAATTATATCTAATTTTTTAATTAAAAACAAAGTTCCTGAAAGTGCTATTATTAAAGAAGCGGAGGCAACTAATACTTTAGAAAATGTTAAATTTGGTATTAAAAAATTAGATGAGTATGAAATCAATCATAAGTGTCTGATTTTAGTGGCAAAGCCAAGTCATATGAGAAGATGTGTGGCTACTTTTCAAAAACAATATCCTAAAATTGAACTAATTTGTTGTCCGCCCGAAGGATCCCTATTGGATTTAATCGATCGTCCTAAAAGAGAGTTTGCCTATCGATCTATTGCTAAAATAGAAAGATTAATTAACTATGCTGAAAAAGGTGATATATCTAAACAAGATATTCCAAATGGAGTATTTAGATGTATTGAGGAAATTAAGAAATACCAATAATATGGCATTAACAAGAATGCAAGAAGCATTTGTGTTAGTGCTAATTTTTTTAGTTATTAAGCAATAAAACATTTTTTCACTCCTGAAATTAATTCAAGAATAATGCCCCTTCGCTCTTTACAAAAAACTATAAATAGATTAACCTATTTATAATGGAAGAAATAAAAAATATAATTGAAAAAATTCTTAAATATCTTTCAGTTGAAAATGCAGAGATAAAAATATGGGAATCTGATGACTCAATAAAGGCAAATATAAAAGTTGATTATGCTGGCTGGCTCATTGGAAAAGAAGGAGCAAATTTGAAAGACCTTGAATATATTTTCAATCTTTTAGTGAGAAAAATAATGGACGACCCCTCAAAGAGGGCTTCATTAGATGTTAATAATTATAAAAAAATACAAGAAGAGAAACTCATTCAAGCAGCCAAAGAAGCGGCTCACAGAGTTTTAGTAACAAAGAAGCCAGTCCGACTTCCCGGTCTTAATTCCTATGAGAGAATGATTATTCATAATGGCTTATCAATAAATCCTAATATCATTACCGAAAGCGAGGGCGAAAAAGAAAATCGTTGCCTCATTATCAAGCCCTACCCATAATCGTTAAACAAGACTTGCTATTGACAGCAAATGCCCCACTTAAACCAATCAAAGATCCTCTGATAATTTAGGGGATTTTTGATTTTTTTATTAGACTTCCGATACCAAATATTAAATTTTGGGCGATTCTCTTCAACAAAAGATTTTGAGTATCTATTCCAAGACTATTCGTCCGCTTGCCTATGCTTTGGGGTGGGCCAAAATCCCATATATTTTCCAAATATTAATCTTGTTTGAGCTTCCAGTGCCGGAATACAACCAAAAACAATCATCGCCACAGGAACAAATATCCACTGAAGAACCATCCAAACATATCTAAATTTTCCAAATCTTGGAGGACGAGGTGGCAAAAACCAAAAACTTAATATTGCCATAATAATTAAACCAACCGTAGCAGCAGTCATTATATAACTAGTTATTTTTGGTAGATTGAATGAAATAATCGTGGTGCTGAATCTTGCTCCACCTAAAATATTAGGCAACCAACCTAAAAGAAAAATAATCAAGGCACTCGTCGCCCATGAGTAGAATCCTTCTAATGCCACAAAACCCCAAGACAACTTATCTTTTAAAGAAATTTTCTTGTTCTTTGTAAATCCAAAAAATATATATGCCAAATCATGAGCACCATATCCCCACCTCCTTTGTTGCTTATATTGATTCACCATTGTTCCCCAAAATGTTCTATCAACATTCGCATCCATATTAACCGGGTAGAAAAGAGGGACTACCTCCCAATCTCCATTATAAAAAAGATAAAATTGCCAAAAAATTCGGGAATCTTCGCTCACTACATTTGTCTGCCAAAAATCTATTTCTACCAAAGATGCAAAGGGCATAGAATGTGAAGAAAAAGTAGTCATTTTTTCTGGTCTAGATTGCTGAATGAATTGAAAAAATGTTGCAGAAAAAGAAATAACCCTTGCTAATGCTGGGGCTTGCCAAATATTATTTGTAAAAAATGGGATTGGCTGAAAGCTTGAGCGAAGAGGATTTTTTGCAGTGAGATATCTATATGAAAGACAGGCGAAATAGTTTGGAGAAATTGCAGTATCAACATCAAATGAGGATACAACAACCCTTTCATATGGTATTTTCAACTCATCAATTATCTCTTCCTTGGCTCTTCTTGCCGCCCATGTCTCATTGGCCCCCTTGCCTGCTAATTCCCCCTCTATTCCATCAGGATGTTTTGTTATTAATAATTTGAAGAATTTATTACCAAACTCATCTTTTATCTTTTCTACCACTTCTTTTCCATGATTTTCTTTTCTCTCCTCATAAGCGAGAACAACTATTAATTTTTCCAATGGATAATTTGATTTTTCTATCGCCAAAAATGTTTCTCGCACAACTTCATATTCCTCAATAACCATTGGGAATATAATAAGGTGATATATATCCTCCCAAGAAGATATCCCTTGTGAATTATACTTTTCTTTTGGCAGATTTTTTAACTCTATCAACCAATCTGTTTTTAAACTTTTTCTTAAAATTTTGAATGTATGAACGGCATGGATTGTAAAAAATAATGTTTTAAAAAACCAATATGTATCAAATAAGACAACAAAAACAACTGCCCATATTGGGTAGAGCCAAGAAATAATGAATATAAGGATTAGAGTGAGCCATGATAGTGCCCCCGGCAATATCTCAAAAAAACGAAAGATTCGCCTATCTTTCCTGTTTTTTATTTCGCTTGCCTTACCAATTTTTAGGTAATTTATATCTGCATCCATTTTCTAATTATAACAAACCTCATAACACTATGAGTGTTCTTATATTATATTATATATCCCATAAATCAAGCCACTTAAAACAAAATTTTATTCAAAAAACTCATAAAATTACGATTCTAAACTTTTAACAAGATCTTTGACATTATCAAAAGGACCAAAAACATCCCCCTTTTTATAATCTTCATTGGCTTTTTTAATAATCTCTTTTAGCATTTTTGATGGCCCTTTTAACCCCTTATCCGTTTTTATATTTAGAATGGTTTTATTTTTAGTATTTGTATTCATATACCAAAGTATATATAAGGGTATGATTAAAGTCAAGATTATTACTGCCCCCAAATTGTTTTGATATAATAATTCATATTATTCATAACATTGCCCCACATCTTTTTGCCTTGATTCTTCCATTATCCTTACATATTCATCCTTCTCTTTCTTAGAAAAATTGTATTGCTCATAAATTGACGATCTCATTAATTTTGCTGTATTGTATATTTCATCTACCTTTTCTAAACAATTTTTTAATTCACTTCTAAATTGATTGTCATTTTTAATTTGATTGGATGCTATATTATTATTTCCACCAATAATTGAGAAAAAGATTACTAATGAGATAACAACAAGAATGCCACCCAATATTTTTCTGTTTTCTAAATTATAATAATTCATATTTTTAATTTAATAATAAAAGCCCCATCTCGACACAAATAGAGCAGGGGCTTTTGCCCTCTAAATATTTATATATTTTAACATATTTTTAAATAAAATAAATTTGCCTGTATTATTATGGCAAATTTGATAAATAAAAAATCTGACAATAAAAAGCAATCTATATAATATTAAAAATACTAAATTTTTGAATGCTTAATTCTCTAAATAATTACTTCTGGAATTTTAGACTTTATATTATCTTTAATTATGGTATTATTAAATCAACAAAGCGACAAGATTGCTCGCCGTCTTTCACTATTTAAGAGTAAGTATGTCATTAAATCTATTATTATAGTATAATATTAATATGACAGAAAAATATTTTGTCTCCTTGCTAGAAAAAGAGTTGTCTAAAAATGGCTATCTAACCAAAAGGGAAGTTGGGGTTGGTTATGGTATAGCTGATTTAGTGTTATTTAAGCTCGACTCTAATAATTGTTTAATAAGAAAGAATCATAAACAATATAAATCAATCGAAAATGAAGATTATTTTAGAATATTTGATCTTTTGCCAGAAATGGGAAAAAGAAAAAAGGTGGATATAGAATTTATTATCAATAGATTAAAAATATCAAGAAATACACTGAAGTATAAATATTTAAAAAAACTACAAGATGATAATTTCATTAAAATAATTGACGATCAATATTATTATAAAATAAATGGGTGGATGCCCATTGCTAAGGAGATAATTGCTATAGAAGCTAAACTAAAAAACTGGAAAAGAGGCATACTTCAAGCCAATAGATATAAATCATTTGCTAATAAAGTATATTTAGCTATGCCATCATCTCAGGAACACCTTATAGATAAGAAATTGTTAGAAAAACATGAAATTGGATTAATAATATTAAATCTTGAAAATAAAGGACTTGAGATCACAAATCTTAAACCAAAAAAAGCACTAAACAAATATAAATTTAATTTAGCGGCTGAATCAATATTAAACAAAAAAATATTAAATGAATTTTCTGCCTAATATTTTAGGGTAAATTTTAATAAAAATCTCTGGCTCTATTATTCTGATATCATCATATTTTTCGATTCTTCTTAAATGCTTATCGCTAGATATTATGATCTGCGATTCTATTGTCTTTGCTATTTTTAAGAATTCATCATCGTCTGGATCATCTTTTACAACTTTCAAATCTTTATAATTTTTGTTTATTGTAGCTATATTAATTAATGATCTATAAGAAACAATTAATTTCTCTGGCGTATAAATTTCTTTTTCAAGATATTTTTTAAAATTTTTATAATAAACGACTCTCTTTATCTCCTCAAAAGAGCCCTTACTCCCATAAAGGTTTATTTTTTTTGAATAAGCTAAATTGATTATTTGTCTAGCATCACCCCTAAACAATAATCCCTTTAATAACAAATTAGTATCGGGGACTATATTCATTGAGATTTTCGTGCCTCCTCTATAATTTTATCTAAATCAATCGTATCAACTTTCTTTGAGTCATCGTCTTTCCAATTTATTACTTCTTTTAAAACTTGCTTCCATTTCAAAAGAAAATCTGCTTTAATTGACAAGGGGGCAAATTTTGAATTATATTCAGCGACTTGTTCAATAGAATTATTTATTTTAGAAATCATAAATTTAATTTTTTCACCATCTTCTATCTTATTTAATTCCTCTATCGCCATTAATTTTCTATTGAGAAAATGCATCCTCGTATCATTCCAGCTGCTTGGGATATTGCCTTTACAAACTTCACAATCGCAAGAATACTTTATCTTCTTTAAAATCTCATCATTTAGATAAATAAATAATTCAGCTACATAAGTTATTTCCTTATGATTCCTACCAAAAATCTTTCCTATTTTTTTCTTAGATAAATTGTCTGCATTAAAAGTTTCGCCTCCAGCCAAACTACTACTATAACCAGTAGCACCTATACTACAAAGAATTTCTCCATAATCTCCCATCTTCAAAAAATAAAGATCCTTTTTTCCTGATAAACGAAAAGTTAAATATGCTAATCCCAATAACTCCTCTTTACTAGCTCTGCGACAATCAAAATTGTTTATCATTACAAAATATCCGTCTAATTCATTTTTGAAATCAACAAAATATCTTCCTATTAAGAAATCTATTTTAGAATAATCATTAAAAATATTATTACCTATATTAATCATTGCATATGTCGGGTATTTTATTTTATTATCTTTTATAACTCTCAAACCATCACTAATCATCGTTAAATTTAAATTAAATTTAACATCATCTATGCTGTCCATATATAAATAAGGCAATATTATTAATCCAGCATTGTTATTTATCTGATTTCTAATATTATTTAAAACCATTTCGTATTTTCTAACTCCTTCATCGGTCAATAATTCATCTATTTTATATGGTTTCTTTGGGGTAGTTGATAAACTTTTAAAACTAGGTTTTTTCTTACAATAATCATCAACAAAATAATTGGTATTAGGATCAATGATAAACAAACTTGTTTCCTGTCTGATTTTATCAGCAACTTTTTTTCTATAAGCAACTAAATAAGCATCCATTATTATTGCTGGAACCCCCTTCCCTTTAACAAAAGATAACTCATTATATGTAAGTTTTGGTATAAAAATTTTAGATATATCTTTGTTCATATTTATATTAAAACCCCTACCCCAAAGATTCAGAGCAGGGGCTTTTGCCCTCTAAATATGTATATATTTTAACATATTTTTAAAAGAAAAACAAAAAAAGAGATTTAATCAATCTCTCTAAAAGAGCCAATGAGCGGACTTGAACCGCTGACCTACTCCTTACCATTAAACAGCTCCACCCTTTTTCTCTAAAAATGCCGATAAAACCTGATAAAATGGGGATTTTCACTCAAAACACTTGGTTTTTAGCACGACCCATTTACCAATTTCGCTCATTTGGAAAAAAGACCCTAAAAAGCAAAAAAGAAAAGCTGTTTAATTGTTAAGATGCTTCAATAATAGCGGATACATTTTACTTTAGCAAGACCATTTTTAATAAAACTTAGAAATCTTAAATTTATTCATTTCTTTTGTTAAATCATCATCATCTATGGATCGCAAATATACCTTAAAAGTAGTTTTAATATCTTGATGTCCCATCATTTTTTGTAATCCAACCGGATCTTTTCTCTGCCGATAATAATTACAAGCAAATGTATGTCTAAATCTATGGGTGCGGAAATTAGTTTCTGTTTCTTCTTTTAGTTTTTTAACAAGATGCTTCCAGCCGTGTTCAGTAAATTTTTCATCTCTGCCATTGACCCAAAGAAAACTATTTTTCTTATTAGTTCTGGTTATTAAATAATCCTCTAAAAATGGCCTCAAATCTGGCGACATAGGAATAGTTCTTGTTCTTTTAGATTTAGAAGTTTCATCTCTAATTGTTATTTTTTTATTCTTCCAATCAATATCAGACAGCTTTAATTCTAATAACTCTTCTCTTCTTATCCCAGTTAATACTAAAGTCATTATCATTGCTGTGTTTCTTTTTCGCAAAAAATCATTGACCCATTTAATATCTCTAACGATGTTTATAAAAATTTTATCAAATTCCTCTTTCGTGAAAGCCTCTTTGCTTGTGTAGGAAACTTCCGGGTATGGTATTTTTTCAAATGGATTAGATTTGATATGCTCCCTATCAACTAACCACCTAAAAAATACCTCTAATTTTCCTCTTATTGTGGCGATACTGGAATTTTTAATTTTTCTAACAATCATTTTCTTTCCGACCCTTCTTTCCCTTGTATCAAGATACTCAAAGAAATCAATCATTGTTTCTTCGGTTAAATCTTCCAATTTCAAATCAGGCTTAAAGCCAAACAATAAATTAAAATTCTGCCGATAATTTTCTATCGTCTTTTTTCTTTTCCTTTCAACATATTCTTGCTGTTTTATAAATTGTTCAAATAGATCTTTCATATTTCCTAAAATCTTAAATCAGATATTTCTTGAAAAATAAAAAAATCTGATTATTAACCAGATTTTAAGAAATAAAACGAAATGGCACTAAAAACTAAGTGTGATACACTTAGCTCCTTTTTTTCTTTTCTCTATCAATTATATTTTTAATTTGCCAAGTATATAAAATCCTTCTATCGCCATCTAAACTTCCTTCAAATTTTTCTATAACTAAATCCTTTATTTCTTTTAATGATTTTTTTCTATGCTTATAAATAAAATCATCTCTTCTCTCAATCTCGGGATTACTTTTTCTTACGGCTAACCATTTTTTATTTTCTTTTTTGGAATTTCTTAATTTTTCAATTTTATTCCAATTTTTCTTTATATATTCTAATAAATCCCTTTTAGTGGCTCCGTTTGGTATTCCTATTGAAATTGGATATTCCATTCCTCTATTCATTATTTCTTCAATAAAGCCGTGAATTTGACCAGTCCCAGCATCACGATCATTCATAACATCATAACCTATCTCCATATCATCAACTAAATCAAATATGTTAAATAATTCTAAATCAACTTCTTCTTTGGATTTATCAAAATCTATATAATCATCAATGTTGTTATACAAAATAAACATCTTCGTTAGATGTATAATAAAATTAGATTTTACAGGAAATTCTTCAAGAAGATATTCTTTAATATCTTTTCTAAGGGCGGAATTAAAATCAATCCTGATTGGAAAATCAAAATCTCCCACATAGATTTGATATCCATCTTCATTTGGCTTAAAAACTTCATTCTTTTTTAATCCATTTTTTGGTATATCATATTTCTTTCTTAAATCTTGAATTTTTAATAAAACTGGCTCTCTTTTCAAAAATCTTCTAAAAGATATCAATAATTTCTTATCTCCTTGAGTTAAATAGGATTTTTTGTTTTCTTTATTATCTTTCATTTTTTGTTAACAAAATTATAACCTTATTTTACCCTAAAAAATCAATAGGGCAAACAAAAAAACAGCACTACCTATGTTGTCATACCCCCTCAAATTTCCAAGATTTTCCAAGATTTTTTATTTTATAATCCCTTCTTGTAGCCATTAGTAGCCATCATTTTTTTGATAATTATTTTGACCTAAAAAATAGAAAAAACCTTTTATTTACTTGCTTTTTTAGGTTTTGATATTAAGTTTTCCCAATCACTTAAAAATTTAAGTATTTTTTGTCATTACCCCCTCGCGTAGCCAGTAGTAGCCAGCATTTTTTTATTACTTTTATCATAAAAAATAAACAAAAACCCATTTATTAAATAGGTTTTTTGTGGCTTTCATCAATAATATGTTCCGCTTTTTTAGGATTACTATCTTTAGGTTTCAAAATAGCTTCTACAAGCCGAACTAATTTTGCCCCTTTTCTAATCGCCTCTTCTCTGCCAATTTCTTTTCCAAATTTTTTCTTGTATAACTCAATAAAATCATCTATTTCTTTATCTGTTAGCATATTGGTTTAACTTTAACACTAATTCTGATATAATAAAAGCAAATCTAATTCAAGGATTTATAAAAATCGGAAGTAATTCAGTTTTCGGATTTTTACAAAGGTCGTTAATTAAATAAAAATTATGCCTAAGAAAAACATTCACACAACATATAAGGATGGAGGGTGGCGAACAATCCAAGAAGGAAGAAAAACCCCTCTTTCTTCTCATTCAACAAAAGATCGGGCAATAAAAGCATCCATTAAACAAGCCAAAAAAGATGAAGTAGAACATATAATTCACGGGAAAGATGGAAAAATACAGGATAAAGATAGTTATGGGAAAGATCCAATGCCACCAAGAGATAGAATTCATTAAAAAGTTATGTTTAATATCAAAAAATTATTAAAAATCATAATTCCAGCAATTTTGGCTGGAGTTCTTGTATTCTTTGGAACAAGTCAATCTACTCTTCCCGGTCCAATCAAGGTGGGGGCTTTTAACATTCAGATATTTGGGGAAACAAAAAGAAATAAGCCCGAAGTAATGGAGCAATTAGTTAAAATAGCTCAAGAATTTGATATTATGTTGGTTCAGGAAATAAGAGATGCCCAAGAAGAAACAGCAGATTATTATTTAGAAAAGATAAATGAAGATATTGGCTCTGATAAATATGCCTTTGTAAAAAGCGAGGGGGTAGGAAGAACAAATAGTAAAGAATCTTATGCTTACTTCTATAATACAGACAAGGTAAATTTTATTACTGGCTCTGATTATATCTATAATGACATAAGAAATGTTTTTGAGAGAGAACCATATATTGCTTCTTTCAGAAGTGGAGATTTTGATTTTACATTAGCAGGGATTCACACTAAACCCGATGATACAAACAGAGAAATAGCCCATTTAGAAGATGTATATAATTATATTCTTTCTCAAAATCCCAATGAAAAAGATATTATTGTAATGGGAGACTTTAATGCCGATGGAAGTTATTTTGATGAAAATACAACAACAAATCCCTTCAAAACAATAAATCATTACTGGGTAATCAGTAATGATATGGATACAATGACTAAAACCGACTGGACTTATGACCGGATTGTTATGAAGGCAGACACTTATTTCTCTGAATACTCAACCAATACAGCCAGTGTCTTTTACTTTGACCAAGAATACGGGATTACGGACCAAGATTTGATTGAAGACATTTCAGACCATTATCCGATTTATGCGATTTTTGAGACTGATTTGGTGGATGATGACTGATGGTTTAATTTCGGAGTATTAAAAACTGGTTTCAATTATCAGTTTTTTAATTCTTTTCTCTCAATAATAATCCATTCTATTCTATTTATTTTAATTTAAATAGGCCAAAAACTCTCTCAAATAAATTGGTTATTCTAACACCTGTTTTGCCTATTTCTTTTCTAATAATTTCTTCATCAAAATTATCCCTATATGCTTTTTGATAAAATTTTTTGTTTCTTATTTTGATAGCATAATTATTCCCAAGAATGATTTTTAATATATTCATTGGCTTCACTCAAACTTAATGGACGAGAAGAGGCTGATCCCCTAATATAAAACTCCTCTTTGTCTTTTAATTTCAGATAGACAGGTTTTCCGCTATTAGTTAATTCAACTAAACAGACATCCTTATCATCTATTTTTATTATCTTAATGCTAATATACTCAAAAAATTCCCTTCCTAAGTAATTTTCAACTACCTGATCCATTTTTTGAAGAAATCCGTCTTTATTTTGTCGTGTTCCTAATGTCTTATAATCATTATCTAATCCTAAAATTTCACCCTCATCATTAACTCCAATAAATAATCTGCCTCCTTCCGTATTCATAAAGGCTGACATTGCTTTGGCTATTTCTTTTTTTAAATCTGAGTTAGTTGTATTTCTATTCATATCCCACCTTAAAGAAGATTTGAACTCTATGTAATTGTCTTCTCCTCTTTCTATAATCTTTTCATAATCAACTCTATCAATCTCTATCTTTTCACCTTCAGCTTTTAGATTATCAAGAAAATCATTTATAGATTGAGCTATTAAAATTCTTCTTTCGGCCAAAAAATCTCTAAATTTGCCTATATCCCATAAATTTTCAAATTCAGGTATAAATTGCTGTTTTAGAGCTTCGGGATATTTTTTCTTTATTTCTCTTAGATAATCAAGCGGTTTCTTGTCTGAAATATCAAGGTTGGCATCTCTTGTTATAAAAGCCCTATTTGCTATCTCATTAACAATTTTTTTATCTAAATGATTATCGGAAGTATATCCATTTTTATATAAAAGACCTTGTGGAAAAATATGATGACTATGAATAGCATATTCTTCTCCTAATGTTTCATTGAGAGATCCGCCATTCTTCCAGTCAATCGCCTTATTATACCGAGCCAAAATTCCAAGCATTTTATAGAGCGGGTGTGCCGATCCTCTCCCTTCTAAATCTGCTTGTTTTACCTCTAATCTTCCCCTTTGGTCTTCTATTTCTTTAAGTAAGTCATCTATCGGATTTTGGCTGTTTATAGCAAGATAAACATCTCTGTCTAAACTTTGGTCGGTTCGGCTACTATATCGGCCCCAAACAGAAGCCAAAAACATCCAGTATAAGAAATAGTTTCTAATTGGAGTATTTGGAAAAGAAAAAGAATTTTGAGAAATATAGGCAACTATTGGAACTAAAACATTATTAGTGCTTAAATCTCCACTTCCGTTTATATAACCATTTTCTTTTAAGATTGGAAGCAAATAATTAAATATCTTGGTTAGATTTTTCCATTTTTCTTTATAATCTTCTTCTCTTGTATTCTTATAAATCTCATCATTCATTTTTTCAAAGAGGGCTGATTTGGTAATAATTATTGTCATACATCTTGTTAGAAAATCTAAACTAAAATCAAAACCAGTTTTTCTATATTCTCTTATGCTTTCTTTCATCTTCTCTCTAACTTCCGGCCATTTTCCAGCGATATGAGTTAAAACAAGCTCGGCATCAGTAAGTTTTGTTCCTTTTGAATTAACTCTATCAAAAATATCAATAGCTTCATCAATTTCTACCCCATCGGGAACTTGTTGAATATGATAATCTTCTCTTAAAATACTTTTTAATTTTCCAATGTTATTGTTTATTTTTCTCCCTAATTCAGAAAAATCTCCACCTTTTTCTTTTATATCATTTTCCAAAGAAAAAATATCAAAATCATCATTGAAACAATCAACAACTCTTTTCCAAAAAGAGTTCCCTTCCATTTTTTGTTTTTGATAGTAGTTGAAATCTCCTGTTTCTAAATTGAAATATAAATGTCTTGGATCATTCGTTATGTCGTCTTCTCTGTAATATGGCGGAATTTGTCCTTTAATTAAGAGATATAAAGTGGTTAATCTCTGTTGGCCATCTAATAAAACCCTAACCGTCCCAATATCTTTAATATCAACAGCATTGTTTTTTATCTTTGGCGGTTTATTTGTTGGCCAAACTAAAATACTTCCTGTTGGATAATCCTTAAACAGAGAAGTCATCAATTCTTTTGCTTGTTCTAATCTCCAAACATATTCTCTTTGGAACTCAGGAACGACTATTTCTTTTTTGTTTATTGCTGATAATAATTGTGATATTTCCATAGTTTTTAATGTTTTTTAATTTCTTTATGATTTTCAACTTTAATAAAAATTCTAACAATAAAATTTCTAAACCAATTATTGAAAAAATCAAAGTATTAAATAAGCACTTATAGCCACTGCGATAATGGTAAAAATCAAAGTTGCCACAGCCACCCAAAGCATTTTCTTGTTATAACGAGTAGATGAAGAATTTGATTTCTCTATTTCTTTTTCAATCCCGCTCATATCTGGCGGACCATAATAAACTACCATATTTTTATCTTTTATTTAACTGACTTAATGTTTTAATATCCCTCATAAAATTAGCATTTTTTAACTCATTCAAATTTGTATAAAATCTTACTCTTCCCTTGGCTTTGTCGCCTATTTTATGATAAATGGGATTTTTTAATTCTCGGATATTCTCTAAATAGTATTCCTTACTAAAACCATTCCAATTTCTTTTTCTAAAGTATTCTGATAATTTAGGAAATTTTTTAATATATTCTTCAACTGGAACATTTGATTTTGTTTTGCCAATTTCGGCAATATGAGTAATTATCGCTCTTCCTTTATTTTCTTTTAATCCCATTCTCGCAAAAGCAAAATAATCAGCGTCTTTGGCACTTTGGCCCTGAACTGCTATTTTTGTATCTTCAACAGCATCCCACATTTCGGGAGTAGTATAGGCAACCAAAACTTCAATTTTTTTGTTTCTTATTTTTATCATATTTTCGTATTAAAAAATTATTTTATCTTTTGTTATTTTGACTTCACGAATAAATGGTAAATAACTTTTTGGCAACTCATTTTTAGCCAAGGGATTGCTAATAAATATACAATCATCTTTATCTCTTAAATTTAGAACATTGTTTGGAGTATAGATAACTCCGCTAATTCCATTATATTTCTTATCTTCAAAATAATTCATTTTTACTTTTTTCTTGTTTTGTTTTTCTATATATTCTCTCCTGCTAAGAAATGGCTTACTAAATGATCCATCTTCTAATTTTTTATAACTCCAAAAACCAATAGAAATTAAACATTTAAGAATTAAAGGCATATCTGTATCAACAATATATCCAAACCCTCCGGCATTCACAGCAATAATATAATAATCCCCTTTTTTTATTATGCTGTCTTTCACATATTTTTGATATTTCTTAAATTTTTTATCTATTGAGTTGGTTATTCTTAATAACATTTTATCTGCTGGCACATCTTGAACAACCTCATACATCATATCTGGAACCTTATCAGATTTCTCGCCTTTTTTTGAAGCCACGCATTCTATCCATAAATTCCTATCTCCCAAATCAATTTTTATATCAGGCCCCTTATCTTTAGAGGAAATTTCAAATCCATTTTCAATAAATAAATTAGATAAATACATCTCCCAACTCCTCTGATGAAAATTGGTTTTAACTTCTTTCAAAAAATGCTTATCAGCATAGTTTCTATAAATCTTCCAAAGTTTTTCAAAATACTCTTTTCTGTCCTTTATTGAGCCACTGGCTATATAATATGGATCATATTTTGGGTATTGTAATGATAATTCTTCTAATTCTTCATCTGAATTTACCATTGGAAAATCGTTTATAAACAAATCATTCTCTTTTTTTGTCATAGTTTTTATTTATAAATCAAGATCTGAAATAAAAATTGATGAGCTTGCTAAGTGTTTTCTTGATTTTGGATCAAACTTAAATTTGTTTTTATCAACCCTATGAACATATTTGCCATCCCATTCAGCGGTAGAGACGAGATAAAGCCTCTTTTTTGCCCTACTCATTCCAACAAATAATAATCTTCTTTGAGCCTCAATCGTATCTAATCCCTTTAGAGAATTAGGTATTATTCCCTCAACAACCCCCAATATAAAAACATAGTCTGCCTGTAGTCCCTTTGATTTGTGTATAGAAGATACATTTATTCCACTTGGATTAAATTCTACTGGCTCCGATACAATTTTTGTCAATTTTTCTAAATCTTCTTTTAGAAACTCTTCTCTTATGTGATCGCTTAAGAATTCATATTTTTTAATCTTTAGAATGTCTTCTAAGGATATTTTAGTATCAAATAATTTAATAACTTCATCT
Organism: Minisyncoccia bacterium; assembly: GCA_041550235.1. Taxonomy (GTDB): domain Bacteria; phylum Patescibacteriota; class Minisyncoccia; order UBA6257; family JAAZHW01; genus JBFEPE01. Next base: position 45,245 of record JBFEPE010000001.1, on the reverse strand, counting down.
CCCAATAAATTGTTTTCTTTTGAAAAATCTAATAAATCATCAAAATCCAAATTTTCATTTATTATTTTTTGACACTTTTTTATGTGGCTATTTTTTCCTTTAATGCTTAATTGTATTAGGAATAAAAGATTTAATAATTTTTTTTCGCCAAAAACGATTTTTATTTCCCAAATTCTTTTTAATTTTTCTAAATCCATTTTGGGTTTCCAAAAATCAACATAATCCATTTTGTTATCATCAAAAAAATTTAATAAATCCTCAACGGCAAACCTTACTGAAGATAATATCATAATAGAAGAAGTGGGGTCATCTTGTTTAATTTTATTTATCTCATTCAAAATATATTCTGATGTTTCCTGTTGTGTTAATATCTGATTAAATATCAGATCTCCCTCTTTTTCACTTGGCCTCCACTCTTTTTTAATTCTCTTTTGGTTTTTATTTATTAGATTAAAACAAGCACTGACTATTTTATCGGGGCATCTATAACAAATATGATCGTGCGAAACATTTTCAACATTTTTTGAATTATACAACTCAATAATGCCATCGGAATTTGCGTCCTTGAAATCATAGATACATTGGTCATCATCGCCGAGTACAAAAACATCTTTTGCTTTTTGTGCTATTAGATCAATAAGATTTCTTTCAATAAGGTTGAAATCTTGGTATTCATCAACAATAAACAAATCAATATCATCAATAATTTCGTTTAGATATAAAGGATTTGACTTTATATATTCGGATGTTTGTATGATCATTTGATCAAAGGTTATACAGCCAAGCGTTCTACATAAATCATCAAAATTAGAATTAAATTTTTTAGCATAAAATTCTAATATCTTTTTTTCAAACTCATTCAAAATATGTAATTTTTTTTGGTGGTTAATTCGTAGAGCATATTTATGTAAAGTGCTACAATCTTTTTCTTCTATGTTAATTTCATCTTTGCGAAAATCGGCTAAAAGATCTTGAACCGTAGCATTAGTAAAAGATATAACAAGAACCCTATCTTTCTCAGATTTGGAGTTAATTATCTCTTTTATTTTTGTTGTTTTTCCTGTCCCTGGCCCAGCTAATAATAATTTCATATTTTTACAAAAACCCTCACCCCGAATTTTAGAGCAGGGGCTTATAGCCCTCAAGTGTTTGTATTATAGCATTTTCAATTATTTTATCTATCTTATCCCTCTCTTTTTCTATTTCTTTTTTGATTTCTTCTTGTCTATCTAATCGAGATTTTATTTTTTTAACTATTTCTTTTTGTTTAGATAATGGGATATTAGGAATTTGAAGTTCTAAATATTCGTTAGCATTTATATTTGGTTGCCCCTTTACTCTTACAATTCCATTTTTCCATAATTCAAAAATAAAAGATTTTGAATAATAAAGGAAAAATAATTGATTTAAATTTTTAAAATCAATTTTAAATTTTATAAAATATCCAGCAAAAATAGATTTTTCGTGTTTATTTGAATTATATAAAAAACTTTTACCGACCGTATTACCACTTCTCGCAAAAAGAAAATCTAAATCTTTTAATAAATAAACTTCGTCTATATTTTCGGCGGTTTTCCATTCGTTATTTGTTAATTCCCCCAAATCATCTATATCAGTTATTCTTACATATCTTATATCATTACCAACAACACCATCAATAGCAGGCTCATTTGCTCCATAAAGCGGATCTTCTAAAACAATATTTTTTAGTCTAATTGTATCAAGTTTTGAAATAATATCTTCAAAAATTGGAAAAAATTTCTTGTTTTTAAAATCAAATCTTAGGCTGTGGTAATTAGAAAAATCACTAAAATTAACAGAAAAAATATTTTCTTTCTTTAATTCCTCAAATTTTTTTAAATCAAAACTAAATTCATTAGCAAAAACTTCATTGATTATATCCTGCGGTTTTTCTATTTTGTCTTTCAATTCCTTAATTTTATTTTCATTGGGGATTATTTTGCTATTTATATCTTTTTCTTTACTTTCTAATTTATCAATCATTTCTTTATTGAATTTTAAGTAATATAAATCTTCATTTTTCAAAGTAGGATAACCTTTGCCCTGTCTTGAAATAGCTATTAAATTATCAAAAAATAAACTTCTTAATGAATAATATAAAACTTTATTTAATTTTTTTGGTTTTAAGTGAATAAAAGCAGAAGTATAAAAATATTCTTTATTTTTATCATCAATAAAAACATATTTCTTTAGATTAGGACGAACTTTTGATATTAGAATTTCCCCTTCCCCGACCTCAATAATATCTCCCCTCTCTATTTTCTTAAAATAATCTAAATATTCTTCAGACTTTTCATCAAAATTTAATTTTACTGGATCAACCTCTCCCAATTTATTAACATTTCCTATTTCTGAATAGTAAAAATCATCCTTTATTTCAGAAATATCCTTTCTGTTGTTCTCCTTAATTTCAAATAAATCACTAAAAGAATAATAATCTTTAACTAAAAAAGTATTTTGAAAATCAATAAAACTGAAATCAAATCTAATTGATGTTTCTTTGCCTAAATCTCTAAATTGTGTTGTAAAATTTTTTAGCATTTTAATTCTCTATAAATCATAATTTCTAATACTATCCTTTTTATATTTACCACTTTCTAAGTATTTAATTAACAAGGTATAAAATACTTTTAATTCAGGGCCTCCGGCCACATTCCCTATAACATTACCTAAATTTTCTTCCCACTTTTCTTCCGCAGGATTATTACTATCTTTTACAAAATTTTTATTTAAAATCTCACTTAATATAGCTCTTGAATAATGATTATAGAGGTCATCTCTATAATTTTGATTTTTATAAAATCCAGATTCAAGAATTATCTTATTCAAAACTTCTATCAAAAATTTTTCATCTCCACCAAAAATATCAATTAAAAACTTAATTGATAAATCTATAAATTGGATCATTTTCTTAGCAATAGAGAGAAATTGATCGTTATAGTATTTGTTATCTTTTAAATGAAGACTTGGAAAAAGATAAACATTTAAAAGTTGCCTTAAATTAACCTTTTCTTTATTTGATTTTAAATTTATTGATCTCTTTAAAACATCTTCCAATAAAAGCCTGCCGTATCCTAATTTTTCAAAAATTTTTGATACATTTATTCCAACTTCTTTCATACTATCTATCAATATACTTACAGCATTTTCTATAGCCTTGTCGTTATCAAATTCATAAATTTTATATCTAAAAAATTTATTGAAATAACCTCTGAAATCGGTATTTTCTCCATATTTATGGTTAAAAATACTTCTTATATTTTTATGGTCGCCAACAAAAATAATCCTATCAAAACCAAATTTATTAGGCATTTCAGAATTATCTTCGTTGAAATAAACAGAAAAAATATTTAAAATTCTAAAAATATTGTCTGGGTCAATTCTATCTAAATCGTCTATTATCAAAACACTTTCTTTTTCTCCTTTTAAATTGTTTATTTTTTCAGTTAATAAATAACTTAAATGATCGCTTTCAACTATATCTTTGGACTTTATTTCCTTGATGTAATTATCTACAAAACCCTTGTCGCCTAATTCAACTTCGTATTTGAAATTTCTAAAATTATCAATTAAATTAACGACTTCTTTTAAAGGTTTGCCTAATTTTGGAATAAAATCTAACCCCTTTTTAAAAATCTCGTAAAAATTATCCTTGCCCCAAATATAAAACAATCTTTTTAGATCTATAAAGCTATTAAAATTGTTGCCTTTAAAAATTTCTTTATTTTTATTTATTAAATCAACTAAAACATCGTATTTTATAAAATCTAAAATATCTTCATTGGGACTTATTTGATACCTCGTTGGTAATAGATAAAAAACCTCATAGTTTTCCTCTCCTAATCTAAAAAATTCTTTTAAGAAATAACTCTTTCCAATTCCAAATTTACCAGAAAAAAACACTCTATCATTTCCTTTTAATGATAAATGCTCTTTAAAGTCAGGCATAACATCTTTTATCTCTATTTTTATTTTTTCTGAAGTTTGGTTGTTTCCCATAGTTTTTTTAATCCCACTCCACATCCGACCTCATAAAATCTAAAGCGGTTTCTTTTTTATTATCATCAATCATAATTTCGCCATTTTCATTCCTTCTGAATAAATCATTTGGCATTGGTTTTAATCCTCTTATTGTCCTTTTATAACCAACATTTTCAACTTCGGCCATAAAGATTGGATAATCCAATTCTTTAGAAACAGCACCAAATACCCACCAAGCATTAACAAAGCCAAAAACATCTGTTTCTTTCTCTATTTTCAACAGATCTATTATTTCGTCTTGATATTTTTCAACCAATTCTTGAAGAGATAAATCTAAATCAATCTTTCTATCTATAACTTGATTAAGAAGATAAAGAACATTATCCTTTCTTCTTTTCTCTGTTTCTTTAGCAATAGCCCAACTCTTTTGAATTTCTTTTCCTTTGATAAAATGTTCTACCTCTTTTTCTACCCTTGTTTTTAATTGACTATAATCCTTAGAATAAGTCGCCCATAATTCATCCCATTTTTTAATTTCTTCTTGGGTTTTCTTTTGGGCAAAAAGCAAGCTGGTTTTAGTGGAAGTATAGGGCTGAAAAGCTAATTGAGGCAAAGAAACAACCGCCTTTATTTTAAAATATTTATATAAAAATAATCTAATATATTTATTTTCCGTAGTATCAAAAACACTTTCAGGCAAGACTGCTCCCAATCTTCCATTCTCTTTTAATAATTGATACCACCTTTCAACAAAAAGATTTTCAGAATTTTTCTTATCCCCAAAAACAAAACTATCTTTTAGTGTTTTTTTAGTATCTTTATCTAAATCCACCGAGAAAGGCGGATTAGTAATAATAGCATCAAATTTTCCGTTGATATTCTTATCAAAATATTCTTTATCTTCTTTCTCATCATCAAGAATATTAACTCCTTTGTCTTTGGTATAGTAATTAAAAGGAAGAAGTCCGTCTTTAACAAAAATATTTGTTGAGCCGTCTCCGTGTAAAATCATATTAACTTTTGAGGCAGTTCCTAAATCAAAGTTATGTTCTACGCCATAGATAAAATCTTTAGCCCATTTATTCTCTCTATTATAAGGCATAAACCAGTCATTGAATTTATCTTCAATATCTCGGTTATTATCTAATTTATCTTTTTGTTTGTATTTAATGTTTTGAGTAATAAAATTCATATACTCAATCAAAAATGTTCCGCTTCCAGCCGAAGGATCAATCAAATAAGGAATTTCTTTATCTTTATTTATTCTTTCTATCGCCAATTTATCTAATTGAAGGGCATAAAGGATAAATTGGACAATATTAGAATGAGTAAAGAATTGCCCTTTATTTTGCTTAAAGCCGTCTCGGACAATACCCTCAAAAAATTGGCCTAAAATATCCTTTCCATTAAAGCTATCTTTTCCATCAACAAAAGAATATTCTTCTAACTCGGAAATAGTATATTTTAATTTACTAATAGAAAACTTGTTTTCATCAATAACAAAAGATTTTTCTATCTTGTTTTCATCGGTAATATACATTTTTTCCTTCAAAGCCCTTCTGTAAAGTTTATTTATTCTTTCAAAAATTTCTTCATTACTTTCAAAGCTATCCCCGTCTTGAAAAGAAAAAATCTGAAATTCATATTTTTCACCATTTTTTCTTTCAGTTTCATCTTGAATTTTAGCTAAAATAATTCTTACCAAAGAGGCAAAGATTTCGTTATCGTCTGTTCCGCCCCCACCCCATAAAACATTATGAAGATTTTTTCTTTTTGCTTCTAATTCTTCGGGAGCAAAATCGGCTCTCAAGTCTTTTTTGCCACCTTTTTTGTATGGCTCTTTTTGGGCTTTACCGTATCTTTTTGGCAATTCATCAGTAAAATTTCTTTCTTCTTCCCACTTATCAAAAGATGAATATTTTTCATAATCAATAATAATTGCTCTATCTTTTATTTCTTCGTTTATAATTTCAAAAGAATAGAGAACAAGATATTTCACATTTTTTCCTTGTCCCTTTTCCTGAGAAGTTAAGCCAAATAATTGTTTTTCAATTACTTCATCCTTGTTTTTTTCATATTCCTCAGGGCTTTTTAATTCAACATATAGAAAAGCATTTCCTTCATCGTCCCTGACGATTAAATCAATTCTTGGCTTATTAACCTTTGGCCGACCAATATCATATTCTTTTTCTATTTCAATATTTTCCAACTTATATCCTAATTCATTAGAAAGTTTGGATAATAAATAAGCTCTAACAATTTCTTCATTTCCTTTAAAATTCTTTATTTCCCTGTATTGTTTAATTAAATCAGAATACTTTATTTTCCCATTTTCAAAATCAAGCATTTCCACTGCTTTCAATTTTTGAGAACTTAGATATTTATTTACTATTTTTATATCCATAATATCTATATTATCGCTTATTTTTAACTATTTATCAATGATTTTGTTAAAAATTTAATCCCTATCTCAAGAAGAGTATTGGGATTTATTATCCTCTGATATTATATATTCCTAATACTACTCTTCTTGAGGTAGAAATCAATGAAATATATCTGTGGAGTGCCGAATTTGAGGGCAAATTTTCAATTTTTGGGCTTGTTTCTTTGATTTGAGTATATTCCTATGTTTTTTGGCTCATCCCTTTCCGTGTGCCAATTTGGTGCCAAATGGGGTCTATCTGTTCCACCATTGCTCTCTTTTTTCTTCTGAAAGAGGGGTTAAATCCATTTCAATCATTGAGATGGCTGTTTCGTAATTGTTGTTATGATATTTTTCAGATACTTCTTGGACTTTCATATAAACTACTTCGGGATTGGATAATAGTTTTTCTTCAATGATTGGATATTTGGTCAGTTTTACTCCAAAAAGAATTGTATTTTGGCCGTCAAAAGATATTTCTTCGGATAGGCCTTCAAAACGAGTTATGCCTTCTTTTTTGTCGTTTTCTAACCTATCAAGAGCTATTTTCATCTCTTCTGTCAGATAAAGATTTTTAATTTCTTCAAAAAAATCTTCGGTCTCTGTTTTAATATCTTTCTCTATATTGATAAAAACATTTTGTTTTATACTTTCTATAAAATCTTCGGGTTCGTCTTTAAGCCATTTTTCTAAATTAGGGTATTCTTCTTGGGTTAATTCTTTTATTCTCTTGAAAATCCATTCTCCTTCTCTCGCAGACCAAATTCTCTTTTCAGCTTTTTTGATAATCCATCTGCTTTTTTCTCTTCTCTGGGCTTTTTCTTTAATACTGGAATTAAACTTATCTGAACTTATTATTAAAATCATAATCACATCGGCAATTGTTTTGGTTAAGAAATAAATGGGAAATAAGATTAAGAATTGACCAAAGGAAAATTGAAGCCACATCCAAACAAAAGAGATGATAATGAATGCTTGGCCGGTAATTTTAATTTCTTGTTTCCAGCCAAACATTTTTAGAAAATATCCTGTGAAATTAACTAAAATAATCAGCCACCAAAAGAAATTATTAAAAGGAATGGCTATATCTAATGATTTGAAAACAAATTCTTCAATTAGATATATAACCAATAGAGAAATGAAAACATAAAATAATCTATTGAGGATAAAACCAAATATATAGAATATGCGAGCAAATATATCTGATTTTTCGCTTTTGTTTTTCATATTTAGGGATGGTTTTAGTGGTTGACTTGGAACACAAAGCTCCCCGCCAACCTGACGATCTTGCGATCATCCATATCCGTTTCCGAATATGACCATCCCTGATAAGCTGAACGAGGAGCTCAATACAGGGATGGATTTATCGCCATACCCTATGAATAATCATAGGGGTTAGGCATATTAAATTATTGATTTTATTATACGGCGAAATTTCTTATTGGCAAGAGATAAATTAAAATCCGCTCTGAGTTAGAACGGATTTGTGCTAATTATTTAGCTTTTTTGAGATTAGCATTCCTTGTTTTACTTTTGGTTATAATATCGTGGGATTTTTTCCAAGCTATTCTTACCTGCTGATCTTCATCTCCTGATAATTTTCTTTGTCGTCTATTTTCTTTTCCACTTTCAGAAATTCCTTCAATTATTGGGTTGTTCTTTTTTCTAATTCTCTTTTCTCTGTTTTTCGTTTGTTTGTATAAATGATAGTTAAAATATATTTCTCTGTTTATAGTGGCAATATCTTTTTCTATTATTCCAGATCCATTTTCTATGAGTGTTTTTTTATACTCCAATAACCTTTGTATTGAAGTTTTCACTTTGATTTTATGCTCTAATATATGTCTTTTTACCTGCTTAAACCTTCCACTGATCTCACCAGCTCCATTTGGAGTTAAAAATACCCTATAACCATTATAATCCATTATCTCCTTAACAAATGAGCTTAACTTCAAAAGATTTCTTATGTCTTTATTGGCCAATCCCTTTCTTTTCTTTTTTAATTCTGATTTTTGCTTCTCAGAACTTCTACTTGTTAATTCGCATTGAGAAATGTTTCTTTTTTTCTTTTTTATTTTTTCTGTAAACATTTTTATTTTTACCTCCCTTACTATATTAACCATAAACACACAAAAAGTCAAGTGTAAATCCAAGAGTGCCTACAAAACATCTCCCATTGGGTGTTTAATCATCTGTTCTCTTAAATGCTCTATGCTGGCGGCCAAATAAATTGTGGTTGTTTTTATATCATTATGGCCCATCATTTTAGAGAGAGAATAAATATCACATCCTCCCTCCAACATCATTGTGGCAAAGGTATGCCTTAATTTGTGAAGAGTGAATTTAATCGCCGATGCTTTTGATATTTGTTCTACCAATAACTTTAAGCCATTATGCCTAATCCCCATATTTTTATAGAGAGAAACAAAGTATTCGGGGCAAGTTTTTTTCAATCTTTTTCTTTCTTTTTCGTATTTGCTTAAAATTTCAGCTAATTTGTAATTGATTGGCACAATCCGATCCTTACTTCCTTTCCCCTGCCGAATAAAAATAGAGAGATTTTCAATATCTATATCAACACACCTTAAATTGATAATCTCATTTTTTCTCAATCCTGCCATTATGATTGTGGCAAAGATAGCATAATTTCTTTGCCTTAAAAAATCATTGATATAAGGATAATTTTCTACTACTTCCAATATCCTCATCGTTTCTTGCTTGGTTAATTTAGGCGGAATTTTCTTTTCCAGTTTCGGCACTTCAATCTCTTCGGCTGGATTGGATTGAAGGTGGCCTTCACTTACACACCAACGAAAGAAAACAATTAAAGATTTATGGTAGCAGATATAGGTATTGGTTGACCAATTCCTTTGGGTTCGGCCAGAATAAAAAAGATTACGAACATTCTCTAAATTCACTTCCTCTATTTCAGTGATATTAGCGAATTTGATATAGGAACGAATTGTCTGCCTATATCTCTTAATTGTTTGCGGAGTATATCCTTTAATAAAAGTTGAATAATCACAAAACTTACGAACTAAAATTTGTATATCCATAATAATAAAAAACATTACTAATCTGTAATGCTTTTTAAGGAGCCGTTGAGCGGACTTGAACCGCTGACCTACGCCTTACCACGGCGTTGCTCTACCAACTGAGCTACAACGGCAAAAGAGATATAATAACCTTTTGCTGTTTAATGATAATTTTTACATCTACCGACCACGACCCATTTTTGCCAGATGCCTCCCCGCTAAAACCCCCTTATCCATTAACTTTCTCTTGTATTCTAACTAATTTCACTCTACTTATCACGGGAGAGAAATTACCATGGAGTTGCTCTACCAGCTGAGCTACATTGGCATATTTTTTCAGATTTTAATATTTGAGAAGATATATCTAATCCTTACCATGGGTTGAAACACAACTTCGTAATGTTCCAACCTCCACCAACTGCATGCCCCTCCATAGCCTTGGCGACGGAGGGAGCTACATTGGCAAAATAAAAATAAATATACTCCTTACCATGGGCTGAAACACAACTTCGTAATGTTCCAACCTCCACCAACTGCTTCGCCCACCTTCGGCGGGAGCTACATTGGCAAAATATAAATAAATGTACTCCTTACCACGGGTTGAAACACAACTTCGTAATGTTCCAACCTCCACCAACTGCTTCGCCCGCCTTCGGCGGGAGCTACATTGGCGATTATTTTAATTCTATAAAATATTTATAATTTAGCAATTATTTAAATACTTAATTTATTGATGAGATTATTAAATTGCTCTCCCCTATCAAACTCATTATTAAATTTCTCAAATGACTTTGAGGCGGGCGAAAAGACAATAGTTGCTGAATTATTTTCTCCAGTCATTCTTATCGCCTTATCAAAACATTCTTTCAGAGAATTAAACTCAATCACTTTTTCCCATTCAACCTCCTTCTTCATCTTATCAGTCGCACTCCCAGAAAGAAAAACAACATTTTCTTTTTTGAAATATTTTTTCAAATACTTTGCCCACTCTGAATAATCCAAATCCTTATCTGTTCCACCAGTTATTAAAACAACCTTATCGCCACTCCCATTATTATAAAATCTTTTTATAGCAGAAATGCCTGCTTCTGGAGAGGTAGATGCCGTATCGTTATATATTTTTAATCTGCCATTATTAAAAACTAATTCTTGCCTAAACTTGATTTGAGGAATTTCATCAATCCCACTCACGACATCACTCACAGAGATTTCATTTTTCAAAGAAACTAAAATGGCTGGCAGAATATTTTCCAAATTATGACTTCCCCATTTTTCAACAAATTTCTTTGTATGAAAAATAAATTTTTCCCTGCCATTTTCCCTGAAAAATATCTCCCCTTTTTTAATAAATATTCCATTCAATTGGGTTGACAAATTAGAAGTAGAGAAAAATAAAATTTTCGCCCTTGGTTTCATCTTGATAAAAAAGTTCGTCCATTTATTTTTATAGTTCAAAATCAAAAGATCACTCTTGCTCTGATTTAAAAATATATTTGCTTTTGTAATGGCATATTCCCTAATTTTCCCATTATGTCTATTTAAATGGTCCCTATAAATATTTGTGATGACTGCTATTTTTGGAGAAAATTTGACTCTGTTTGCTTGCTCCAAAATACAGGATGGGCATTCAATGATTATTGGCTCCCCCTTCTTTATTTTATTTATATTCCCTATCAAAGAATTTTCAGGAGAATTTCCTATTGCCTTTATTCCCTTAAATTTTTTTCTTAATAGATGGGCTATCCAATTTGATGTGGTTGTTTTTCCTCTTGTGCCGGTAATGGCAATTATATTTTTTGATGGGCTATTTTTATAGAATAGAGTGAGTTCGTCTTCTATTTGCTTATTATTTTCTTCGGCGATTTTTAAAAAGGGGTTGTTTAATTGGATGTCTTGATTTAAGACAATAATTTCATTGTTGATGAAATCTTCTTTTCTATGCTTTCCTAATACAAATTTTTGCTTGTCTTTATTTTTTAATTTGAGAATTGATTCTTTTAATTGGCTTCTCTTTTTTAAATCCGTGATAGTCAAAATAGCTCCTTGTGAAATGAGCCAATTTGCGATATTTACTCCACCACCCAATATCCCCAATCCCATCAATAGAACCTTTTTGTTTTTAAATTTATTTTTATTCATTTTTTATATATTATTATTTTACACATCGTTATCATAATTACAAAAAGTAAAGGCATTCTTTATTTGCCATTCTCTCCCCTGTCATTCCCACCTCTCTCTTGTCATTCCCGTCCGCCATAGGTGGTACATCCGCCTATGGCGGGCGGATAATACTCCGTCGGCCCGTTCGCCTTCGGCGAAGAATCTCATATTTTCTCATTTTTTAGATTTCTGCCTTCGCAGAAATGACAAAAAATGTGAAAATATGCTTGGCTCGTCTTTGCCCTTCTCTCATCTTTTAACTCCTAAAAAAAGAGAATCCCTTTCGGAATCCTCCATTATTATTTATCGAATAGCATTATTTCAATACCAAAAATGATATTGACTGACAATACTCTCTATAAAGCACATTTTAAAATCAATAAAATTTTTGTAAAATCCTATAAAAGATTTATCATCAAGATCTTTATAAGGATCTTTGTATCTAAGTTCAACAATTGCTTTCAAATAAAAAAACGTAATTCTGAACATAATTCCATAAGGGGATAGATTGCCATAAACAAAACCATCAAAAGATAGAAGTTCTATCAGATTTTTTTCAAAATGTTTAATTTCTTCTAAGTAGAGTAATAAATGAGATTGTTCCTGCGATTTGAGTCCATAAGTCTCCACCTCACCCCTCATATAATTAATTTCTCCATCCAAAAAACTTTTTAATTCTTCTAATGTGCTTATTAGGTCCTCTCTCCTAATTTTAATTACCTCAAATAGATAATCTTCTGGAATTATATCCTCTAATTTAAATATTTCTGCTAACACTTTCAGATATCTTTCTCTGCCAATCTCTAACTTTTCAAAATTAACAAAACCTTTTAGGGTAGGATATTGATTCTCCCAATACTCAACCCAACTTTGTCTATTGAGATTTAGACGATCTTCAATTTTTAAATCCTGTAAATCTTTTTTTAATTCCATTTTAAACCTCCATTTTATATTTTTTAAGACAAATTGTCTCTGCCTTACATATAATCACAATTTTAAGCCCTTGTCAAATTTATTTAGATAGAGCATTAAATCCCCCCGCCCGCCGTAGGCGGGCGGGGGGATAATTTCTATCTCCAAAAAAAACATCCTCTCATTATTTTAAATTCAAAAAATCTTCGCCTATTTGCCAGACATTACCCGCCCCCATTGTTATGAGAATATCTCCCCTTTCCAAATCACTCTTCAAAAAATCTATTGTCTCATCAAAATTAGAAATATATTTAATATTGCTAAATTTTTTTGCCTTTTTGACTAAATCAAGAGAATGAATATCGCCCGACTTCTCCCTTGCCGAACCATCAATATCTAAAATTATCGTTGAATCCACCTCAACAAAAGATTTAGCAAAATCATTTAATAATGATTTTGTCCGAGAAAATGTATGTGGCTGAAATATACAAATAATTCTTTTCTTTGGAAATACATTTCTTATTGCCGATAATGTCGCCTTAATCTCTGCTGGATGATGAGCATAATCATCAATCACTTTTACCCCATCTACCTCGCCCTTAAATTCCATCCTCCTCTTCGTGCCTTTAAATAATGAGATTCCCCTTTTGATAGATTTGAAATCAACTCCCAACTTCAAAGAGGTAGAAATCACCGATAATATATTTAAAACATTATGCTCTCCAATAAGCCCCGTTTCTATTTTTCCCATATTTTTTTCTCCCTGCCAAACTTCAAATTGAAATATTTTTCTTGATGAAATATATTTTATTTTTTTTGCTTGAAATTCTCCGCTCTCCAATCCAAAAGATATCACCTCGCACTTCACCCTACCCGCCATCTTTCTTACTTTCTTATCGTCAAAATTAGCAACCAAAAATCCGTCTCTTGGTATTTTGCTAATAAATTTTATAAAAACATCGTCATATTCTTTTTTGCTTTTAAAAAAATCTGGATGGTCAAAATCAACATTCAATAAAACAACTCCATTTGGAAAATAATTTTTTAATTTATTTTGATATTCATCAACTTCTGCCACCATTATATTTGACTCGCCTATTCTACTGCTTGCCTTCCATTTCTCCACTCGGGAACCAACTAAAACGGTCGGGTCTAATTTTGCCTCCTCCAATACTTGCCCCAACAAAGCAGAGACAGTTGTTTTTCCATGAGAACCACAGACGGCTATTCCAAATTTCTTATTAAAAATCAAAGACATTCCCTGCCCATAATCAATGGCGGGAATTTCTAATTCTTTTGCTTTTTCTAATTCTTTATTTTCTTTATGAGCAGAGGAATAAATCACTAAATCAGGGTTAAATTTTTTTAGATTATTGACATCAAATCCATTGTGAAACTTTATTCCTTCTTTTTTTAAAACTTCATCAGTGAAAAATTTTTGATTCACATCTGAGCCAAGAACTGAAAATCCAGCATTTTTAAATATGCTTGCCAATGCCGACATTCCAACTCCTTTTATGCCGACAAAATATATTTTTTTAATTTTCTCCAAATTTATCATTTTTTTATGGTTCCAGCCGATTTACTCCGCGGAAAAGATATGTCGCCTCTCTAATACTTGGCAAGTCCAACATCTTCATTAAAAATCTTGAAGCACCCAATCCAAAGCCACCATGAGGAGGACAGCCATACTTAAAAAAATTAGTATAAAAATCAACTGAATTGCCTAATCCCTTTTCTTTCGCTTGATTTACTAAAACATCATATCTATGCTCTCTTTGGGCAAGGGTGATAATCTCAACACCTTTCCAAAGCAAATCTGAACTTTTTGTAATATTGGGGTTATCTTCTTTTCTCATATGATAAAATGGACGAATATCAATGGGATATTCTGTGATGAAAACAAATTCATGCCCCTCTTTTTCTTTAATATAATCGCATATTGCCCTTTCTTCTTCGGGACTCAAATCATTGTCTTGGCTTGGAACACCTAAATTAGATAATATTTTTTTCGCCTCGGCCATTGTTAATTGAGGAAATGGAATTTGAGGAACAACAACTTCCTGCCCAAATACATCCCTTATCTCTCCCTCAAATTTATCCTTAATTCCACTTAACACAAAATTAATCATTCTCTCTATCTCGCCGATAACATCTTGATGAGATTCAATATATGAAATTTCAGCATCATAACCGACAAATTCGGTTGAGTGCCTTGTGGTAAATGATGGCTCTGCCCTAAATACTGGACCAACCTCAAAAACTTTTTCCAATCCAGAAGCCATCGCCATTTGCTTATAAAATTGTGGTGACTGAGCCAAATATGCTTTTCTATCAAAATATTTTACTTCAAAAACATTTGCCCCGCTTTCACTTGGTGAGCCCATTAATTTTGGTGAGTGTATTTCCAAATATTTATTTTCTTCCCAAAATTTTCTAAAAAATCTTTCCATCTCAGTCCATATCTTCATCATCATCAATTTATCATTCTTTCTTAAATCAATCCATCGCCAATCAAATCTTTTATTTACATCTACTTCTCCACCTGTTTTTTCTACAACCGGAATTGGCAAGTTTGGGTCGGCTAATGATAATATCTTAATTTCCCTTATCTCTATTTCTACTCCTTCGGGTGCCTGTTTTTCCTCTTTTGCCTTGCCAATAATCTCTACCACTGATTCATTGGTTAATCCATCTGTCGCCTTAAATGCCTCCGAGTTTTCTGATAATAATACTGCCTGAATGATTCCAGAAATATCTCTTATTATCAAAAATTTTATTTTACTTTGGTCTCTTATTGTTTGAACAAAGCCTTTTATTTTAATTTCCTCCCCTATTTTATTTTTTATATCTTTAATATATATCCTCATATTTTTCTTCGCCTCGCCGAAGTTTTAACGAAGGCGGGTTTCGCCTCGCCGAAGTTTTAACGAAGGCGGGTTTCGCCTCGCCGAAGTTTTAACGAAGGCGGGTTTCGCCTCGCCACGTAAAAAATTGCTTCGCAATTTCAACGTGGCTGAGACGGGGGTGTTCTTATTTATCCTATTAGACTTTAAAGAAGTGAGATACATAAAATCATTATATCTATATAAATAAAAAACACAAAGCGATTGTGAGATTTTAGCAAAATCCAAAAAAATCTGTTAGAATAGAAGCAATTCAGTCGCAAGAAAAAAATAATCTAAAAACAAAAATATGTTTGATAAATTAAAACAAATTTCTCAGATGAAGGGTATTAGCAATGAAATAAAAAATAAGAAAGTTGAGATTGAGAAACAAGGAGTTAAAATCGTCGTGAGAGGAGACTTCACAATGGATGAGATAATCCTAAACCCAGAATTAGCCACATCAGAACAAGAAAAAATAATAAAGGAATTATTCAATTCCGCCGTAAAGGAACTTCAGATGAGAATGGCAAAGAAAATGATGGGCATGGGAATTTAAATCGCTTATTATTTTTTAATTATTAACATTATAGATAACTATTTTACATCTCTACCCCCGCCTACGGCGGGGGTAGAGATGTCCGCCAACTTTTATATCACTACCCCCGCCTACGGCGGGGGTAGTGATGCCATCAATATTTTTTTATTATTTCATAATTTTTAAAAAAATATGACGACATTTCATATCATCACAATATTTCCTGAAGCAATTGAAAAATACTTTGATGCTTCCCTCTTGAAAAAAGCAAGGGACAAAAAAATAATAAAAATAAACCTTTATAATCTAAGGGATTTTTCCATTGGCAAACATAAGCAAGTAGATGATAGACCTTTTGCCGGAGGACCGGGAATGGTTTTGAAAATAGAGCCGATATTTAAAGCGGTTAAAAAAATAAAATCAAAAATAAGAAAAAAGGATTCAAAGATTAGAACCATCCTTCTTTCATTGGGAGGCAAGGTTTTCAATCAGAAAAGAGCAGGGGCATTATCAAAATACGACCATATAATACTTATTTGCGGGCATTATGAAGGGATTGATGAGCGGGTATCAAAATATATTGCCGACGAAGAAATCTCACTTGGAAACTTTGTTTTGAGCGGAGGAGAAATTCCAGCATTAGCAATAGTAGAAAGCATATCTCGGCTTCTGCCAAATTTTATGGGGAATATTGAATCATTAGAGAACAAGAGGGCAAAGAGAATGGGCGAAAAATTGATTAGTGTCCCCTCTTATACAAGACCTGAGATTTTCTATCCAAATTCAAAAAATAAGAAGGCCGCTTGGAAAGTCCCAAAAGTCCTCCTCTCCGGACATCATAAGAAAATAGATGAGTGGAGAAAGAAGAATATCAAGATTATTGAAATAAATAAAAAAAATTAAAAATCTTTTGAATATTGGCATACCCTACTCTACCAACCGTGTTCGGGCAAGTACCATCGGGTCTAAATGCTTTCACTTCTGTGTTCGGAATGGGAACAGGTGGGTCACACTTAGATAAAATACCAATATACAAAAAATTTTAAATTTTTTAATATATTTTTTAATCAATAAGTAGAAAAATCATTTATTTCTTTGTATTATTCCCCTCTTATAGAGGGGCGTCCAGCCTCTGCAAGTTAGGGGCTGGACGAGGTGTTCTTTTGCTTCGTTCTTTAGACCACCGCCCGAATGGGCGGTGGTGATATATCATCTTAATAAATCAAACTCAATCATCTTTACATCTTCGTTGATAGAAAACTTATCGCCATAATATTCTCTATACTTATTCTCCATATTTTCTAAACTTGAAAATTTCTCATGTCCCTTAAAATCATTCTCATCTATATCTTTAAATTTCTTTATTATTATATTCTTTATTTTCGCTTTTCCAAATTCTTCTCCTGTTTCTTTATTCACAAGCGACAACTCATCACCAACTGATAAATCCTTATCATCAAACATTCTCCATGTAGAATATTTCTCCCCTGATAATACCAAAGGAACAAGAGATTTCTCAAACTTTATTGTTTTCATAATTTTAACATTATAATCCAGATCCGGTTTTGATTCTTAAAAGGGTGGGCAGAGAGCGAGCGACATGAGGCTATTTATTTTCCCCTTTTTTATTTATTTTATTCTTGCCATGGCTATTCTCCCTTTCCGCTCGCCGCTACTCAGGGAGTTTCAAATAAATTTAAGGTTCTGGCCACTTTCGTCCTCAAAGGCCCAAATTGTTTTATTTGCCCGCTCGCTCTCCTTTGCCCATTATTGAATGGTTTTTAAAAGAACCAAAACCGGATCTGGATGCTTAAAAATATAAGGGTAAAAATTGATATTAATAATAAATAATATCTCTCATCGAGGCAGAACTCATCCGATTAGTACTTCTTGGCTAAAATCATTACTGACCTTACACCTAAAGCCTATCAACCTCATCGTCTCTGAGGGGATGACTTCCAATAAATTGAAATGGATACCTAATCTTGGGATGGGCTTCGCGCTTAGATGCTTTCAGCGCTTATCCCAACCGAACTTAGCTACTCAGCAATTCCCCTGGTAGGAAAGCTGATAGACCAGAGGTTCGTTCAACCCGGTCCTCTCGTACTAGGGTCAAATTCCCTCAAGTATCAACGCCCACAGCAGATAGAGACCAACCTGTCTTACGCATGTTTCCCACTTATTACTAAGTGCATTGGACTATATCTTCGTCCTCTTTGTCAAAAGAGGAGACCGACATATAGTCTCTACGGGGTTAATGCATGTCATTTAACATTATCTTTTATTTGACGAAATGACCACCATGATATTAACATACACAACTTCCCTCGGTATTGTCCCATTGGGATTCCACCGATATGAGTCGGTTTTTCATTCCGTATTACTACGAAATGCCGCCGTAAATTGATGTCTTATTCCTCGGATTCAGACTGCTGAAAAGTCAATTTAATAATAATTTTAATTAATTTAAGAGAAAGAAACACACTATCCACCCTAAAAACCAAAAATTATCTTGACTACTCAACGGTCTGAACCCAGCTCGCGTATCTTTTTAATTGGCGAACAGCCAAACCCTTGGAAGCTTCTCCGCCTCCAGGATAAGATGAGCCGACATCGAGGTGTCGAACTGCGCCGTCGATATGGACTCTTGGGCGCAACTAACCTGTTATCCCCGGGGTAGCTTTTATCCGTTGTCGATGGCCTTTCTACAGAGAACCATCGGGTCACTAAGTTCTACTTTCGTATCTCGATCTAAATATAATTATCTAGAAAGTCTATCTCATGCTCCGCACAAGAAATTCCAGAGTTAAATTTGCCTATTCTACCCCCGCCCGTATGGGCGGGGGTAGAATTATTATTTTCTTGAAAGTTCTTATGCGAAACACGAAATAGAGCTCGGCTTGTAGGCCTCGCAGTTAAGCCAGCTTTTGCCTTTACACTATCAGTGCGATTTCCATCCGCACCTAGCTGACCTTAATAAACTCCTCCGTTACTCTTTGGGAGGATTCCGCCCCAGAAAAACTGCCCACCAGGCACTGTCCCCTAATGTTTTTTCCATCAAGGTTAGAACTTAAAAATATAAAGAGTGGTATTTCACTGGCGACTCCATCTCAACCGAAATTGAAACTTCAAAGTCTCCCACCTATGCTACGCATTACATTCTCAAGCCCAATACCAAGCTACAGTAAAGCTCCCGGGGTCTTTTCGTCTTGCTGCGGGTACTCAGCATCTTCGCTGAAATTGCATTTTCACCGGGCTCTTCCTTGAGACAGTTCCCCAGTCGTTAAGCCGTTCATGCACGTCGGAATTTACCCGACAAGGAATTTCGCTACCTTTGGACCGTTATAGTTACGGCCGACATTGACGGGGGCTTCATCCAGTTAGCCCCCAGCCCCAGTTTTTAACCAGCCACTTTTATTTGAATAAATAATCTTTTTTAATAAATTAATTAAATTCAAATTTTCGTCACTAGATAAAAACTGGGGCTGGGGACCGCCAGATTTAACCTTCCCGCATCGGTCAGGCATCAGCCCCTATACATCCTCTTGCGAGTTAGCAGGGACCTGTGTTTTTGATAAACAGTCGCCAGGGATACTTTCGCTGCGTCCAGCCTCAGTTTTGTGTTCAATTAAACTATTTTTAATTCGTTTAATTAAATTATGCTTTGCACTTCCATGATTTTTCAATTTCATCTCTCTTACAATAGCATCTTTTTTTGACTTGTATGCCTCAGCATAAATCAAAATCCATTTACCATTTTTCCTAGTGGTAAATTTTTTGCCATTAGAATTATGAGTTGAGATTCTTCTTTTTAAATCCTTGGTTATGCCGATATAGATTTCTTCTGAAAAATCATTTTGTATGATATATACAACCCACATATCATAAATTATAACACAAAACTGAGGCTGGAAGACCTTATCGCGAACTTACGGTCGCTTTTTTGCCGAGTTCCTTAAGGAAGACTCACCCGTTCGCCTTGGTATTCTCTACCTACCCACCTGTGTCGGTTTAGAGTACGGATTCTAAATAAATATATCTTAGAAGCTTTTCTTGGAGGGCTATTCAGTCAAATTTCCCGCCGAAGCGGAATTTTGCATCCCCCGAAATTCGCTATTAAAAGCAGTTTTCCGGATTTACCAAAAAAACATTTCTTAGGGGTAGTAATGCCAAACCAATAAGACACTCAACCTTATTTCCCCCGTCACTCCATCGAATTTACTTAGAAGAGCTGGAATATTAACCAGCTGTCCATCGACTACGGCTTTCGCCATCGCCTTAGGGCCGCCTAACCCGTGGCTGATTGACATTGCCACGGAAACCTTGGGTTTTCGGCGACAAGGTTTCTCACCTTGCTTGCGGTTACTCATGCCAACATTCTCTCTTCCATATACTCCACCAGCCCTCTCGGGTCCAGCTTCATCACATATGGAATGCTCCTCTACCACTCCCCCACTAAAAAGCGAGGAAATTCGCAACTTCGGTACTAGACTTAGCCCCGATACATTTTCGATGCAACCGACCAATCCAGCCCCACTTTTTAGCTAGAATCTATAAATCACGATTTAAAACTTTTTGCAATTATAAACCAATGAAAAATTTAGATTTCAAGTTAAAAAGTGGGGCTGGATATGGCAGTGGGTTGTTACACACTCTTTAAATGATAGCTACCTCTAAGCTAACATCCTACCTGTCTTCGGTCGATCACTACCTTTTGCAACACTTAGTCTAGATTTAGGGACCTTAGATGGCGATCTGGGTTCATGCCCTTTTGACCATGGAGCTTAGCCCCCACAGTCTAACTGCCTATTCATAACCTATCACCATTCGGAGTTTGACTAAGAAGCCGAGGTTGCCCCCTATTCTTCTCAACCAGTAGCTCTACCTGCAATAGGATAAAATAGACGCTAGTCCTAAAACTATTTCGAGGAGAACCAGCTATTACCAGGCTCGATTAGCTTTTCACTTCTTACCACAGCTCATCCGAAGGATTTGCACGACCTAACGGTTCGGGCCTCCCCTCATCTTTCGATGAGGTTCACCCTGGCCATGGCAAGCTCGCTCTGGCTTCGGGTCGTATGAATACTACTTACAAATTTTTCCTTTAGCCAATAAGACCAAAAGAAAAAATTGTTGTCGCCTGTTAAGACTTGGTTTCCCTTTGACTTCCCCAGCCCCAGTTTTACCAATAAGTTTTATCAGCAACACACATGTCGCTCGTTCCAAAGCGAATCAAAATTTTATTCACTTTAGAAAACTATCATAAAACTGGGGCTGGGTTAATCAGCAATATCCATACACTCGTTGGCTCATTCTTCAATAGGCACACCATTATCCGCCACATCTGTTTGTCCTTTTTTTAAAAAGGACACTATTAAATAAAGCAATGGGGGTATCCCGTTTGGGTCTAGGGAAAATATGGTCTTAACCAGGCAAAAAATGCCTCCCCCCTGCTAACTAAAATGCATCTCAAGACCTTCTGCAAGTAGATCAAAAAGATTTTAAATTTAAAAAGAACAAACAGATATGACAGACTCTGATTGCTTGTAAATGTGTGGTTTCAGGTACTATTTCACTGGCCTCACCGGCCTGCTTTTCACCTTTCCCTCACGGTACTGGTTCGCTATCGATCTTGTAAAGTATTTAGCCTTAGCTGATAGTTCAGCTAGATTCCTTCGGATTTTTCCTTTTCCGAAGTACTCAAGAAAATAAACATAGAGATAAGTAAATTTTCATATACAGGACTATCACCTTCTTTGGTTTTGCTTCCCAGCAAATTCTATTAATAAACTTAATTTTTTCTCTACCACGATTAAACGAGATTTTATAATCTTACAACCCCCAGCCCCAGTTTTTAACCAGCCACTTTTATTTGAATAAATAATCTTTTTCTTAATAAATTAATCAAATACAAATTTCGTCACTAGATAAAAACTGGGGCTGGGTTTGGGCTCTTCCCCTTTCGCTCGCCGCTACTTAGGGAATGAATGAATTAGATGTTCTACTTGTTCTAATATTTAAAACAAGTGGAACAAATAATTCATCTTTTTTTCTTTTCCTCCGCTTACTGAGATGTTTCACTTCAGCGGGTTAGCTCCCCATCTTTAAGATAAGATGGGATATCTCGAGTTTAAATTCGAGATGGGTTTCCCCATTCGGAAATCTCCGGATCAAAGTTTGCTAAGCAACTCCCCGAAGCTTATCGCAGCCACGCCACGTCCTTCTTCGCCTTTACAAGTCAAGGCATCCACCACACACCCTTAATTATCTGCCCCGATGAGAAATATTATTATCCAAACATCACTCTTATTATTTTCTAACTCCATTCCCTCCCCCGCCTACGGCGGGGGAGGGAATTAATAAATCGCCCCTCTAAAAAATAACAAAAGTGATGCTTGGAATCGATATCTCATCTTTTTTCTAAATTATTCCGCATAACAATTTAGAAAATTAAAAATACAATTTTATACCCTTATATCAAATTTTTAAGCTCCTCGCTCGCCTGCCAATATCCATCTTGTCTTCCGGGGGGCAAAAATGAAAAATCATTTTTGCCCCCCGACAGAAAAGAAAAAACCGCCTATAAGAAAGCGGTTGTAAAAACACAACTAATGTTTTTTAACTGCTTTCCAATTTCAAATAATAATATTTTATATATTTATTCATTTCTTTATTATACTAAACAATTAAAAAACAATGTCAATAGCAAAACCCTATTTTATATCCAACAATTCTACTTCAAAAATAAGGGTTGAGTTTGCGGGAATCATTCCGGGAATCTCATTTTCTCCATATCCTAAATGAGATGGGATAGTCAACTTTCTCTTTTCTCCAATCTTCATTCCAACAACTCCTTGATCCCAACCAGCAATAACAAATCCTGAACCGAGGAGGAACTCAAAAGGAACTCCCCTATCTAAACTGGAATCAAATTTTTGTCCATTTTCCAATCGCCCCTCATAATGAACGACCGCAGTTTGACCTGAAGAGATGGCATCGCCATCGCCTTCACTTATTATCTCTATTTTCAATTCTTTCATATTATTATTTTCATCTATAATACATGCTCCCCCTGATGGCACTTCGCCATCTTGACAAACCCAATCATCATTTCCAGAAGGAACTAAAAATATCATCGCTAATACGACTATTGCTATTGCAAAGATAAATATATAGATTTGTTTCTTACTCATATTACATCATTATTATACCATATAAAAATTATCCCAACACTGCCTTGATTCGTCTTATTCCGGAGGAGGCGGACTCCTCCTTTATTATTTTAAATCTACCTAATTCACTTGTATTTTCTATATGAGGACCACCACAAATTTCCCGACTGAAAGTCTCACCTGTTTCTTTTTCTAAAATACTATAAACAGAAACAGGGTCACCATATTTCTCATCAAAGATTCCTGTTGCTCCAGAATTTCTTGCCTCTTCCAAACTCATTTCCTCTTTTTCTACTTCTAATTTTTTTGATATCTTATCATTTATCCAGTCCTCAATTTCTTTTTTCTGCTCATCAGTTAATTTTTGAGGATAAGAAAAATCAAATCTCAATCTCTCTGAATTTATATTGCCTCCCCTCTGCTCCACATCATCGCCTAATATATTTTTAAGAGCAGCCAAAAGAAGATGGGCAGTTGTGTGATATTTTTTTGCCTGCTCGGAATTATCAGCCAAACCACCTTTAAATTTTCCCTTGATTGCCGTCCTTGATAATTCTTGATGTTTTTTTAATTCTTCTTCAAACTGCTTCTTTATTTTTTCAATTTTTTCAAATGGAATATATTTAACAACATCATTAACCTGTTGGCCTATTATTTTTAAATCGTTTTGAATATTTTTACTTGCCTCATCTAATTTACTTTTTAATTCAATTGGTTTTTCTATTGAATCTTTAACAAATTTTGGAACTTTAGGCAAAGAATCCATTATCCTTTCTTTCAATTTTAATTCCTCTATGGCTAATTCTATTGGAAAACCATATGTTTGATATAAGTCAAAAAAGTCCTTCCCTGATATGAAATTATTTAAATCTTCTCTAAGTTTTTCCAAGCCTCTAATCAATGTCTTGCCGAACTTTTTTTCCTCTGCCTCTAATTGTTCAAAAATAAATTCCTTATTTTCTTCCAACTCAGGATATATTTCTGAATATATATCAAAAACTGGGTCAGATATTTTTTTCAAAAACTCATCTCTTATTCCCAATAAATTTCCATATCTTATCGCCCTTCTAATCAATCGCCTCAAAACATATCCTCTTTCAGTATTTGATGGCTCTATTTTTTCTGACAATATAAAAACACTTGCCTTTATGTGGTCGGCAATAATTCTAAACTCCCTCTTATTATCCTCATATTTTTCCCCTGAGATTTCCTCTATTTTTTTAATGATGGGCAAAAATAATTCTGTTCTATAAATATCATCCTCGCCATTCAAAACTGCAAATATCCTCTCCAATCCCATTCCAGTATCAATTGCTCTATTTTCTAATTTTTCCAATTCTCCACTTACTCGCCTATTAAACATCATAAATACATTATTCCAAACTTCTGTTTCATTATAAAAAATTTCTGTGTCGGGACCACAAAGACCTGTCTCGCCTACCTTCCACCAATTATCATCTTCACCTAATTTCTCAATTTTTTCCTCAGGAATTCCTAATTTTTTCCAAATATCAAATGCTTCCTCATCAAAAAGTGAATTTGAATTTCCCTTGAAAACAGAAACCGAGAAATTTTTCTTGTCTAAATTCAGCCATTTCTCCCCCGTCAAAAATTCCCAACTCATTTCTATTGATTCTTTTTTCCAATATGAATTTTGAAGGGACCAGTTCCCCATCATCTCAAAAAATGTTAGATGACTTTCATCTCCCACCTCATCAATATCTATTGTTCTAATACATTTTTGAATATTTACCAATCTGTCTCCTTGTGGATGTTCTTTGCCGGATATATAAGGAATAAGTGGTTGCATTCCAGCAGAAATAAAGAGGGTGGAGATATCATTTTCGGGAATTAAACTCGCCGAAGCAATTATCTTATGCTTCTTACTTTCAAAAAAATCAAAAAACTTTTTTCTTAATTCCAAATATTTCATCTTTGTAATTTAAGAATAATATACTACTTCTCGCCATCCTCTCCCCGCCTACGGCGGGGAGAGGATTAAAATAATTATTATATTATTCCCCGCCATAGGCGGACATTCTGCCCTCTTTAGGCGAACATTCTGCCCTCTACTAATAGAGGGGTGGCTCGCCTCTTGGCGAGACGGGCATTGCCCGCCGAAGCCTTGGCGAAGGCGGGGTGTTTTCCCTCGCCCGCCGAAGTCTGCCATAGGCGGACGAAGGCGGGTCGCCTCTCCCTCTCATCATTCCTATATCATCAATTATATTCACAATCAAAAATTTGACAATAATTCCCCCGCTACTCAATTTGACAAATCAATAAATATATATTATTCTGAAAGCAGAGATTTTAAAAAAATATATGACTAAAAGGAGGTTTTAAAATGACGGCGCAACGACATAATGATTTAGAAAAATATTTTTCTAAATTAATTAATCAGCACAAAGGATTAAGTAGCGAGGAAATTAGGGAAGCATTTGATAATGCGATGAGAAAGAGGGATCCAAGGATTGATCTATCTCTCCACTTCAATGTCCTCCCTGAAAAAATAGCCATCACCCCGGATCAAATTACACCCGAAACGGAAATTTGGTGTGGTGAGATATTTAAATATAGTTTTAAAAACAGCAAAGATGGCCGTCTTTTGCGGGAATATGTCGGACTTTTGCCATTATTGGTTTCTATGGGAATTAGAATATTCATTTCATCAATTTCACCAAATGAAGTAGAAATCGCTGAAGTAGAGGCTAATGGAAAAGATGCCAAGCAACTCTTGAGGGGCATAAATAAAAATGGGGGTAATTATTCAGAGCCGGCAAAGAAAATGGCTACTCATAAAAATTTTCAAACTACTCTCAAAGGTAAAATTCTAAGGTTTGTGATTATTGAAGTAGGACGGTTAAACATGGAAAAAGATACGACTCAAAATATATGGAGAGTGAGTGAGGAAATGGGGTTAAAAGATTGCCCTCATGATTTGGCCTTGCTTCTTGGTTCATCAAAGAAGCATTATGAATGGATAATGGGTAAGTTCTTACGGTTTAAAACTAATCCGATTGCCGATTCCAAGGGCAATCCGCACATCTTCTCCCTGGGTCGCGGTAGTTACGGCCTTAGTTTGTTTACTAATTCGGCTAGCCCGGACAATGAGTGGCCTTCCGACTACAAGTTTGCCTTTCTGCTTCCTGATGAAAACGACGAAAAAGAATAAAAATAGAAGAAGCATCATGCTTCTCAAAAAATATCTCCCAAGATTTCATCGGGGGATATATTTTTTTACAAAAAATTGATCTTTATTTACCCAACTCATCCTGCAAAAACTTAACTATTTCTTTAATAGAAATAAACCTTGATTTTTCTTCTCCCCTTCTCTTAACTTCCACCTGATTTTTCGCCAACATTCTCTCGCTCATTATTATCCTAAAAGGAATACCAATCAAATCACTATCAGCAAATTTCTCTCCTGTGCTCATTTCCGTTCTATCATCATAAAGAACTTCTATCCCCATTTTTGATATTGATTGATAAATTTTATCAGCCGCTGATTTTACCTTCTTATCCATCTTTGAATCAGCGCTTGGCAAATAGATAAGATGGGCAAAAAATGGAGCGACTGAATCGGGCCAAATAATCCCCTTCTCATCTCCAACCGCCTCAACGATTGTTCCCATAAGTCGCCCAGTTCCAATGCCATAACATCCCATAATAGCCAATTTTTTCAGACCATCTCTACCAACGAAATACACCCCCAAATCTTTACTATATTTATCTCCTAATTTGAAAATATTTCCCCCTTCAACAGTTTTCTCTTGCTTTAACTTTCCACCACAATTAGGGCATGTTTTTGAATTTTCAATTATCTCTTTATTTCTCGCCCAACCACATAATTCACAAAGAAAGGTAATGTCCTCACCTGCTTTTGTTTTGACCATAAATTCATGAGAAATTTCATCAGTAAAATCACCTCCAGAGCCCTCAACTGCAAAAGCGGTTAGCCCTGCTCTTTTGAATATTTTTAGATATGCCTTTTTTGCTTTTTCATAAAATAAATCTAAATCTTGCTCATTTTCATGAAAACTATATAAATCTTTCATAATAAATTCCTTCGTCCTCATAAGACCTGCCTTTGGTCTTGGTTCATCACGAAATTTTTCTTGAATTTGATATACGGCAAGTGGTAAATCTTTATAGGTTAGAATATTTTTTGCTGCTACTTCTGTGATTATTTCCTCGTGACTAGGCCCTAATACAAAATCTTTGTCGCTTCTATCTTTTAATTTAAATAATATATCAATATTATATCTGCCTGTTTTTTCCCAAAGTTCTTTTGTCATAAGAATTGGAAATAATGCTTCTTGTCCGCCTATTGCCTCTATTTCCTCTCTTATTATTTTCTCTATTTTTCTTAGCACTCTTAATCCTAATGGCAAATATGAATATACTCCGGCGGATGCTTTGTCAACAAAACCGGCTCTAATTAATAATTGAGCATTTTTTGAGACTTCATCTTTTGGAGATTCCCTCCTTGTTTTTCCAAATAATTTTGATTGAAGCATATTTTGATTATATTATTTTTAAATACATAAATCAATTTTAGTCTTAATGTGAGATGATAATTAAAAAGAGCCGATGATGAGCCATCTAAGCCAACTTATTATGGGATATATCAATCTAAATCCATAAAGCAAAAATATTAATAATATAAATAATCCATATCTTGCGATGACATTAAATAATCTTTCAGCTGCCCTTGGTAAAAATGAGAATAATATTCCTGCTCCATCAAGTGGTGGAATTGGAATTAAATTAAATATTGCCAAAATTAGATTGATTTGGACTATCACATCAAACCAAATTATCAAATTAAATAATGATACTATATTAAATCCGACAATTAATCTTATTGCTAATCCAAAAATAACTGCCATCAAAATATTGCTCATTGGACCGGCTAATGCGATAAGTCCGGGATCTCTTTTTGGATTTTTCAAATTAAATGGATTATAAGGGACTGGCTTTGCCCAACCAAACATTATTCTTCCACCACTTGCTAATAGAAGTAGTAGTGGCAAAACAAGAGACCCCCATAAGTCAAAATGCTTTCTGGGGTCCATCGTCATTCGTCCTAATTCCCTTGCTGTTCTGTCGCCTAATATATATGCGACTGACCCATGTGATATTTCATGAATCATAGCGGAGAACATTAAGACAATAAATTGAAAAATTATTATCGCAATATCCATATTATATTGCTTTTTATTATACTTGTATTATGAAATTTTAAAAGCGGGATGATGAATTTGACAAGGGAGTTTATATATGGCAAGATGTATTCAGATTCGGGTAGTCCGGATTTGAAAATATAAAAATAAAGCGAGGTAAAAAAATGAGCGAATCAATAATTTCAGATTCTGAATTAGAAGGATTGAATGAATTGTTTGAGAAGGGGGCTGATATGACAGGGCATATTGAGCCGTATGTCAAAAAAATACTGGCAAAATATGAGAAAATCAAAAAGGCAATGGGTCATGATTATAAAAAAGCGATGAGTGAGATTGCTTCACAAGAAAGAAAAACAGAGCAACTGACACTTGGATACATCCCCTCAAACTTTTCCGCCGCATTTGGCTCAATGCCGGGTGGCTTATGTTTCAATGTCCTCAACAATGTTCTCGCCAATTTCGGATTGTTTATAAGAAGTATTCCTGCCACTGGCAAGGATTGGGACTCGCCATATAAAGATTTGATGATATTAATTTTCAAAAAGGCAATGCAGACGGATTATCAGTTGAAAATGTTTATTGAAAAAATAATATCAGGAGCGGATAAAAACGGGAATTTTGATGACCCGAGAGAAATGAAACTGAAAAAGGCACTGGGGTTTTGATAATGCCCTTATCAAGAGGAGTGGCGATGCTGATATTAATCTAATATCAAAATCATCGCCCTCTATTTTTTTAACAAAAGGATGTGAATTGCATCATTGACTGAATTGCTATTCATCAACTTAATTCTTAATTCCTTTGCTCCTAAAAAGCCGGAGATATATGGCTTAAAATATTTCTTCATCTCATTGAACGGCTTCTTGCCTTTATATATCTTACTAAATAATTTTAAATGATTTGATAAGGTATTAATTCTCTCCTCTCTTGAAATATCATCACCATCTCTTCCTGAAAAAACCCATGGATTTGCCAACACTCCCCTTCCAATCATAACTCCATCCACACCAAAAATTCTCATCTTATCAATCCCCTCTTGAGCACTCTTAATATCTCCATTGCCGATAATTATTGTTTTCTTATCCATTCTATTTCTTATCTCCACCGCTTTTCCTATTGCTTCCCAATTAGCCACTCCGGAATAAACCTGCTTCTTTGTTCGCCCGTGAATTGTGATGGCAGTCAAATCATTTTCTAATAAAAAAGAAATCCAATCATCCACCTCATTCTTATCCCAGCCAATTCTTGTCTTTACTGAAACAGGCAAATCTTTTGCTCCTTTTTTAGTGGCAGAAATTATCTCTTTGACTAATAACTTGTCCTTGATAAGACTTGCCCCTGCTCCCTGCTTTATAACTGCCCTGTCGGGGCATCCTAAATTTATATCTACTCCATCAAATTTCATTTCTTTTGCTAATTTTCCGCATTGATAAAAATTTTCGGGATTTTTGCCAAAAAATTGGGCGATAATTGGTCTCTCTTTTTTTTCATCAAAGATAAGGTTTGATAATAATTCTTTTTTTCCTGCTGAGCAGATGCCATCGCATGATAAAAATTCTGTCCAAAATATATCGGGTCTTCCAATTTTTGATATTATTTGACGGAATGTTATATCTGTAATTCCCGACATTGGGGCCAAACAAAAAAATCCCCCTTTTTTATTTCTTAATTTTTCCCAAACATTTTTCATATTTTTATTATATATCTCTTCGCCAAAATCTCAAAAAATCGTGCAGGAACACCCCGCTCCGCCTGAGGCGGACCACCCCTCTATTAGAGGGCAGAATGTCCGCCTATGGCGGGGAATTATATCCGCCTTTGAAGGAGAATGACAAGACTATGGCTTGCTCTTGCTATATTATTAGATTAGAATGATTATATTAGAATTATTTTTAAATGATGCAAGAATGTTTTTCAAATTTTTTGTCATTCCTGCGAAAGCAGGAATCTAAAAAATGAGAAAAACATGAGATGCCCCGCCAAAGGCGGGCAGGCTGCCGAAGTATTATCCGCCTTTGGCGGACAGGCATGACAGAGAAAAAAACACGAATAACAAAGAAGGTAATCGCCATACATTATAATCAGACAACTTTAAATAAATATTATTAGAAATAAAATATATGAAACTGATAATTGGGTTGGGGAATCCTGAGGAAAAATTTGAAAATACTCCGCATAATGTCGGGTCTCTTATAGTCAAAAAATTCCAAGAGTCTCAAAAATTATCTGAGTTTGATTTTGATAAGAAATTAAATTCTCTTATTTCAAAAAATAATGGCTTTGTTGTCTGTATTCCTCAAACATATATGAATGAATCTGGAAAATCAGTTTCCAAGCTCGCAAAATATTTTAAAGCAAAGACAAATGATATTTTGATAATCCACGATGATTATGATTTGGTTTTGGGGAAATATAAGATGCAATATGAGAGGGGTTCGGCTGGACATAAGGGAATTGATTCAATTATTAAATTATTGGGGACGAAAAAAATTTGGAGATTAAGAATAGGGATAAGACCTATTCAGAGTTTGTCAAAAGGCAAGCAAATGTTAAGAGCCGGCGATATTGTCCTCAAGAAATTTTCAAAAAGAGATTTAGAAAAATTAGAAAATATATTTTCAGACATCTTCACCGGAATATATATCTGGCTCTCCTCTTAATTTTATTTTTTTGCTATTTTTATTTTAATAAATTCATTTTTGTCCAACCTCGTTGTATCTATCCCATACCCCCCGCCTACGGCGGGGGGTATGCCCAATTAATAAATTAATAAAAAAACAAGGCATAACCACAAAATTATATCTTCCATAATTTTGTGATTACACCTCGTTATTCTTTTTTTAAGAAAAAATTTTACTATCTACTATCTACCAATTACTAAATTCTTTTAAATTTTTTTTTAATTCCTCCCATCCTTTCCATCCTGATAAATCTTCATTATCTTCTATTCCCTCTATTTTCACTTCAACCTTAAGGCACCAATAACCCGTTCTAGATCCAATAATTTTATCAAAATTAAGAATCTTCATATTTCTAATACTTCTACCATCGGGAAATTCGATTGGCATCCCTTCTTTTAAAAAAGGAAGTATTTCAACTGGAAAGTCATCATTGAATTTTGAAATGCATTTTCCATTTTTTAATTTAGTCCAAAACAAAACTAATAACATCTTCATCTTTTACCTCCACTAATCTTATATTTTTCATTTTTGTTTTTTACACTTCCGCCAGTATATCACATTTTAATTTATTTGTCAAATTTTGTGAGGTGGTGGATTGGGAGTGGATAGGCTGTTGATTTTATTTCGGCTCTTTTTGTATTAGAATAATGACAATATGAAAGAGATTAAATTATACAACACCCTCACAAGAAAAAAGCAAGAATTTATACCCATTGAAAAAAACAAGGTGGGAATATATTCTTGTGGCCCAACAGTATATTGGAACCAACATATCGGGCATATGTTCGCTTATATCGTTTGGGATATATTAGTTAGATTCTTAAAGAGCCAAAATTATGAAGTGAAGTGGGTAATGAATATCACAGATGTGGGGCATCTCACCTCTGATGAAGATACAGGTGAAGACAAAATGGAAAAGGGAGCAAAAAGAGAAGGATTATCAGTGATGGAAATAGCAGAAAAATATACAAAGCAATTCTTAAAATCATTGGACGAATTAAATATTAAAAAGCCAGATATATTATCAAAAGCAACCGAGCATATTAAAGAGCAGATAGATTTAATTAAAAAAATAGAAGAAAAAGGATTTACTTATCAAACAAAGACAGGGTTAGTTTTTGATACCTCAAAGTTTAAAGAATATGAAAAGTTTGCTAATTTAAATTTGAAAGAGCAAGAAGCCGGCAAAAGAGTTGATGTTGATGAAGAAAAAAAACAACCATGGGACTTCCTTCTTTGGATAACAAATCAGCCACAACATATTTTGAAATGGGAAAGTCCTTGGGGTGTTGGCTTCCCGGGATGGCACATTGAATGCACTGCAATGTCAGTAAAATATTTGGGTAAAAAATTTGATATTCATACTGGCGGAAAAGAGCATATTCCAGTCCATCATACAAATGAAGTTGCTCAAGCAACTGCTGCATTTGGAGAGCAGACATCTAATTTTTGGCTCCATAATGAATGGGTGAGTTATGAGGGAAAGAAAATAGCAAAGAGCGACCCTGCTTCAATGATTTTGATTGATGATATAAAGGAAAAGGGATATCATCCCCTATCTTTTAGATATTTGACAATGAATTCTCATTACAGAAAGGGTTTGAATTTTAGTTGGGAGACGATGCGAGGAGCAGATAATTCTCTTAATAATTTATATGATTTAGTGAGTGAGATTTTAGAAAAGAGTGATGATGATGAGAATAATAATTTAGAAAATTCTAAAAAATGGCAAGATAAATTTATTTCTGCTTTATCAGATGATTTGAATACTCCTCAAGCATTGGCGACTGCTTGGAATATGTTAAAGTCAGAAAATATTTCTTCGTCAGAAAAAATAAGATTGATTTCTGATTGGGATAATATTTTGGGTTTGGATATTTTGAGAAACTCTGAGGCGAGAAAAGATTTTGATATTCCTGATGAGGTTTCTGATTTGTTAGAAAAAAGAAAGATTGCTCGAGATAGTCAAGACTGGAAAACTTCTGATGACTTGCGAAATGAGTTAAAAAAATTAGGATATGATGTGAGGGATACGAGTGAGGGGCAAGATATAGAGAAATTATAGTTTTTAGTGGCTTCCATGTAATTTAAAAAATAAATAAAAAAACGCCCCCGAGAGGGCGAAGCATCTATCCAAGTTTGGAAAGATCTGTATTACCAATAATACTATAGTATATCTTTTAATTTTTTTGTCAATAGTTTAGTTGTGGATAAAGATTATGTGGATCCGAGGGGAATCGAACCCCCAAGATGCTGTGTGGTAATACAGATCACCCAAACCTGGCGGACCCATATAATCGAATAATATTATATCAAAAATAATTCTCATTGCCTAATTGAAAAATGTTGATAATATAATAATAATCTTGAATTACGAAATACCCCCTCTTGTCACCCCCGCGAAGGCGGGGGTCTAAAGAATAAGAAAAACACCCCGTCTCAGCCACGTTGAAATTGCAAAGCAATTTCTTTCGTGGCGAGCCACCCCTCTATTAGAGGGGAATTATATCTGCCCTTGGCAAGGAATTATGCCACCTTGATTAAAAAAATGCCGGCTATCACTCTTACTGCGAGCAACAACCAGCGAATCAACGACTCCTTAAGATGTCGTTGTAAAGAGATGTAGATGGCCACTTATTATGTCGCTTATACTCTCTCCTAATTCAACAATTTCATCATTGCACCCATCACCTTGCTCTCCAATAAGCACTTCCATTTTGGGGGGATAAAAAGTATCTTTTAGTCTGGATGGGAATTTGTCCAGCCAGCCAACAAAACCCAATGCTTTTTCATCAATTTCAATATCTACAACTCCCTTTCCTTCTTTTAAGATTAATACCTTTATTTTTTCCCTGTCATTATCTTTTTCTACTGATTTTTTAAAAATCCAGCCCCCCCCTCTTTCAGAAACAATATTTTCTATTTCATCCACTACACCATTTATTTTATCCCTTGGAATATTATCAGAGAGAGTGCCAAATTCATAAGTTGTTTTTCCCATGTTGTACCTCCTATAAAAAATAATATCATAAAACAAAAAAATGTCAAATATTGATAAAAACATAATACCTCCTCAAAATATTGAAGCCGAACAATCAGTTTTGGGGGCTCTTTTAATAGACAAAAATGGAGTTATAAAAATAGGAGACTTCTTGAGCCCCAGCGACTTCTACAAACCCGCTCATCAAAAAATATACGAAACAATTTTAGAATTATATAACCAAAGAGAGCCAATTGATATAGTAAATCTAACCGAAAGATTAAAATCAAAAAAAATATTAGAATCCGTCGGCGGAGCAACTTACTTATCAACATTAGCAAGCGGAGTTCCAACATCAAGCCACATAACTTCTTATGCAAAGATAGTCCAGCAAAAAAGAATTCTTAGAGATTTAATTTTTACCGCTCAAGAAATAGACGGGCTTGGAAGACAAGAGGACAGAAATGTTGATGACTTACTTGATGAGGTTGAACAAAAAATATTTCAAGTAACCCAAAGCTCTCTTATTAGCCAACAATTGAAGGGCATTAAAGAAGATATCCCTCAATTTATGGAAAGATTAGACAGGCAAGATGAGAAAAAGATAAGGGGGGTAAGCACTGGATTTACAAAATTAGATAATTTATTATCCGGATTTCAAAAATCTGACCTTATTATATTAGCTGCTCGCCCATCATTAGGAAAAACATCATTAGCTCTTAACATCGCCCTTCAAGCCGCCGTAAAGGAAAAAAATTCAATCGGTGTTTTTAGCTTGGAAATGTCCCGAGACCAAGTAGTAGATAGATTTATTAGTATGGCATCAGGAGTTGATCTTTGGAAAATAAGGACGGGGAAATTAAGCAAGAGCCAAAATGATTACGATTTACTTCATCAAGGAATTGATCAAATATCCCAGTCTCCGATATATATAGACGATGCTCCCTCATCAAATATTATGAGGATAAGAACAATGGCAAGACGACTTCAAGCAGAGAAGGGGTTGAATATGCTTATTGTTGATTATCTCCAATTGATTATTCCAAGAGACACAAAGTTCAGTGGTCTCGTTCAGCAAACAACTGAAATATCAAGAGGGTTAAAGACATTGGCGAGAGAATTGAATATTCCTATCATTGCTATTTCACAACTATCTCGAGCGATTGAGCAAAGAGACCACAAGAGACCACGATTGGCGGACTTGAGAGACTCCGGCTCTATTGAGCAGGATGCTGATATTGTTATGTTTATTCATAGAAAAGACAGAGAGAAACATCCTGATGATGTGAGCGAAGAAGAAAAAAATACGGCGGAATTAATTGTTGCCAAACATAGAAATGGGCCTCTCGGTAGCATTAATTTGAAATTTAAACCAGAGACAACAATGTTTAGAGAGATAGATGATAATTTCAGCGGTGTAGAAGAATATCAGGGGTAGAATTGATTATTATATAGAATTAGATTTATATATTTTAAAGAAATGAAAAAGGGAGCCCTTCGGTTCCCTTTTAATTAGTTTTAATTAGTTCGTTTTTGGTGGCTCTTTGGCGACCACCTGCCTCAACTACTCCACACCGATAAACAAGTGCTTCTGTAGATGATATTTAAATACCGCACACACCTTTCTTACTTCTTATCACCTTCTATCAATCTTACTTCTTTAAATAAATTTTTGAATAATCTAACAACTCATTAGGGGTCGTAGATTCTAAGTCAAACATCTTTTCCCCAATCTTGAGGCAACTCTTTCGTGAGTCGTCCATGATAATTTTTGACAAAGAGCAAAAATCTAGGAGCAAGGATGCCGCTCTTTCGGCATCTCTACTCTCCCAATTTGGTTGTCTTTTATTGGGGGTAATGATGAAGCAAAGAACATCCATCGCATCATTAGACGAACAACTAGAAGCCGTCTTAATTCCGGTTATCCAAAAAAAATTTTGCATAACTGGTTTTAACAACCGGTCGCCACTAAAATCAAGATTTAACTCTCTCATGGTAATTCCTCCCACTTTAATTCATTTACTATTGGCGATGTTGTTTTCTTCATCACAACAACAACTCACAACCGGATTGCCTTTTGGCGACATAATGGTTGCCTTCACAGGTTTTCCCTCATTAACTGGTCCAACTACTTTTAAGTAGCCAACAGGGAGATTAACCATATAAAGAAGTGCATTTCCGCCGCAGACAAACTCTAACGGACTCACTCCCATTCCGAGATTTTGCAATCTCTCCACATCAACTTCGCTTAAAAAGAAACATCCACCTTTTAAATAATCTACCACTTTTTTACTCATTTTCTTTTCCTCCCGTTTTTTATTTTTAAATTTGATTTATTCGGAAAAAATGAAACATCCACTTTTCCTGACCCCATTATAGCATAAATAAATAATTTGTCAAGCCCCTTGATTAAGGCAAGAACATCCTGCCTATTTTCCTTATCTTTGATAAGAACGGCGAGGGGCTATGGGAAACATCCGCATTTAGATTATCTATCGCCAAAAGAAATGTCCCAACCGCAGAAGCATAAGAAGGATCATCAATTATCTCCAGTATCTCTTCTGGAACAGAATCCTCCTCCAAATTTATTGGCCTCCCAATTCTCGCAGGCAACCGAAGATAATTCTTAACAAAATTCACTAATCGTGGCATCTTTGCCCCTGAGCCAACCAAAACAACTCCTCCCGGCAATTTTCCAAATCTATCAATCTTCTTTAATTCAGCCATAATAAATCCAAAAATTTCTTCCAATCTCGCTTCAATAATTTCAGCTAAATATTTCTTAGAAATCTCACCTTCTAATTCAGGCGATATTTTGCTTAAATCAAAGACATCTTTTCTTTGAACCTCGCTTGAAATAGCAGAGCCGTAATGAAGCTTTATCTTTTCCGCTACATCCAAGCTCGTTTTAAGGCAAATGGCGATATCATGAGTAATGTGATTAGAGCCAATAGGAAAACTACCCAAGGACAAAATTCTCCCCTCTTCAAATATAACAAAACTAACTGAATCTCCCCCTAAATCAACCAAAACCGTCCCAACTTCTTCTTGCTTTCTTGAGACTGATGACCTCGCGGCCGCTAATGGCTTAAATATCTTATCCTCCACTCTCATTCCTAATTCATCAAATGCCTTTGTTGTTGTTTTTAGATTTGGAATAAATCCTGCAATAATCAAACTATCAACCTCTAACTTTATTCCATGCATCCCCAATGGGTCTTTTATTTTTTGTAAATCATCAACAGAATATTCTCTCGGAATTACATGAAGAACTGATTTATTTTGTCCCAAATTTATTTCTTGTGATTTTCTAATAACGGTGTCTATATCAAAACTTGATACCTCGCCATCGGCTCGAGAAATTGGGATTATTCCTCTCCCCTCTTTTATTGCCATATGTGGTCCTGCCACTGTAATTGATATTGATTTTGGAATTCTTCCTGAAAATTCTTTCAATTCATCAGTGGCTGATTTTAATTTTGAAATAAATTCATCTAAATCTAAAATGCTCCCCTTTGATAATCCTGAAGAAGGAAATTCAGAAACGGCTAATATTTTTGGCTTAAAATTCTTGTCTTGGCCACCCAAGACAAATCTAAAGTTTTTATTTCCAAGGTCTAATCCTAATATATGTTTCATATCTCAATTAGGATTTTAACAGATTTTATTCTTTCTTTCAATAATATGTAATATCCGAGGGGTCATGTGATCGCCATGAACACTATTCTCTAATTGATTAAAAGAGAAAATTTGATAGAATATAAATATATGATAATACAAGCATAAAAAATGGCCGTGTAGCCAAGTGGAAAGGCAAGGGTCTGCAAAACCCTTATACGTGGGTTCGATTCCCACCGCGGCCTCCATTTTTTTCTAAAACCACTCTGCTCCCACAGGGTAGTTTTATATCTCTCACTTACTAATCCCCTATCCCATCAACTTCTCAAATTCTTCTTTCTCAATAGTCTCTTTTTCAAGAAGAGCGGATGCTAATTTTTCCAACTTTTTATTCTTACTCTTTAATATTTTCTCAGCTTCCCTCATTGATTTTTCTACAACCAACCTAATTTCTCCATCTATTTTTTCAGCAATTTTTTCTGAGTAATTTCTTTCGCTTGAAATTTCCCTGCCTAAGAAAACAGCCGAATCAGACTTACCATAAGTGATTGGTCCTAATTCCTCTGACATTCCAAATTGTGTTACCAACTTTCTTGCCAAAGAAGAGGCAATCTTTAAATCATTGCTTGCCCCAGTAGTTATTTCTTTTAAATATATTTTTTCAGTCAAATAACCACCTAATAGAGTAGAAATTTCAGCCAAAAATTCACCCTTTGTTTTTAGATATCTATCTTCGGTTGGAACTTTTAAGGTATATCCGCCAGCCATTCCTCTAGCAATAATTGAAACTTTTTGTATCGGATCGCTACCCGGCAAAAAATGGCCGACAACAGCATGCCCCGCCTCATGATAAGCGACAATTTTTTTCTCTCTCTCGGAAACAACCCTGCTCTTTCTTTCTGGCCCCATCAAAACTTTTTCAATTGCCTCAAATAAATCTTCTTGTCCAAATGTCTTCTTTTCTTTTCGAGCGGCTAAAATAGCGGCCTCATTGACGACATTTGATAAGTCTGCCCCAGAAAAACCTGGTGTTCTTTCTGCAATTCTTTTTAAATCAACTTCTTTATCTATTTTCTTTTGCTGGGAATGAATTTTCAATATCGCCTGCCTCTCATTTATATCAGGCAAATCCAAAACAACCCTTCTGTCAAATCTACCCGGTCTAAGCAATGCCGGGTCCAAAACATCTGGTCTATTTGTGGCAGCAATTACTATTACATTTGTTCCTTTTTCAAAACCATCCATCTCTACTAATATTTGATTTAATGTCTGCTCTCTTTCGTCATGTCCTCCGCCTAATCCAGCACCTCTCTCCCTTCCTACAGCATCTATTTCATCAATAAATAAAATACTTGGGGCTGATTTTTTTGCTGTTGCAAAAACATCCCTCACCCTACTTGCTCCGACACCAACAAACATTTCCACAAACTCTGCTCCTGACATATGAAAGAATGGCACTTTTGCCTCACCGGCTACTGCTCTTGCCAAAAGTGTTTTTCCTGTCCCGGGAGGTCCCATCAAAAGAACTCCGCTCGGAATCCTTGCCCCTATATCTAAAAACTTTTTTGGATTTTTCAAAAAATCTACTACTTCTCTTAATTCCTGTTTTGCCTCTTCTAATCCAGCAACATCTTTGAAGGCGGTTTTTTCTTTTTGTCCGCCCAGTGATTTTACTCTTGATTTTCCAAAAGACATCGCTTGTCCCATTCCTTTTTGGGCTTGTCTTGTCATAAACCAAAATAAACCGACTATCAAAAGAACGGGCAAAACTGCATTTAATAATATCCCTAACCACAATGACATTCCTTCTTTATTTTCAATTTTTATTGGCAAACTATCAATTAATTCTTGTTCTAATCCATAGTCTTTTAATATCTCTATCAGCCCAACTCCCTCTTCTTTGAATGATGAAAAAACATTTTCGTCTTTATCCCTAATGGTCATTTCTTCGCCCTCTACCAATATGGTTGCAACCTCTCCTGCTCTAATTTTAGAAATTGCCTCGCTTAATGGAATTTCAGTTGTCTCTTCTTTATTCCCGGAAAAGAATGAGAAAACCATTGAGACAATAAAAAATATTATAAGAACTGTTATTAAATTTTTTACTAAGTCTTTGCTTTTCATAAACACTATTTTAACAAAAAACTAAACAAAATCAAAATTTTTGATTTTTTAAAAACTTTTTTTATCCACAATTAAAATATTGACAATAAGTAATAAGTTGCTATTATTAAAATAATTGGATTGGGGTGTCCCCAATCGGCACGAGGTTCCTTTTTGGAACTTTTTGCTTTTTTAAGGAAAGATTTTTAATCCATACCCATTATAAAATCCATTTTCTCTTTTCCTAAATTTTTTCTCAACAATATCAAAGGATGGATATGGTTCTTTTGGATAAATAATATGCCTCGCTACTGGATAGGCACATAAATCGGCTATCTGTAGCCCACAATCATTTTCGTGTTTTTTCTTAAACTCCATTCTTTCAAATCTTTTTCTAAATCTTTCAGATGAAATTTTTTTACTGCCCATATCAATGAGTCGATTATATCTTTTTTTCAATATACCATCCTCAATTCTGCCACGACTTTCAGCTGTAATATATATTTTATTTTCTAATTCACTATCAGTTTCCATTAATGCCCTTTCAAGTAAAAATGTTAGGGATAGTTCATATGGATCATCGGCAATTCTTCCATATTTTTCAATAAATTCTTCTTTTTTTATGGCAATAGAAATAATCTTATAATCACCCTCTTTAAGAATTTTATTCAACCCATTATAAAAATCAGACTTTAATTTTAAATCAAAAAGTTTGGAAAATATCCCCTCACATTTACGAATATCACGACTATGAAAAATAACCTCCTTCGTTCCAAAAATTTTTAATTTTAAATTGTCAATTTCAGAACAGATACTTGAATAAGCAGAGGCCTCAAGCAAACATCCCAATAAAATAAATACTGGAAAAGTCAAATTTATAGAACCCAAACTAGGATCTCCTGATTCATCTATAAATAAATGATATTTTTTATTTTCAATAATCATATATAAGTCTCTCTAAAAAATAAAAATTCTGCCTCCTAAATATTTAATATATTATCACTTGTAAAAATTTAAATCAATAAAATTTTATTGAATAAGTATGTATTGTGATAAGGGATATTATAGTTATAATTAAAAAATGAGGACATCATTTTCGGCAATTGAAACATTTGAAAATTGCCCCAAAAAATATCAATTTCAGATAATAGACAGGATAAAATCTCCAAAATCAAAGGAGCAGATTTTTGGCACTTGCCTTCACTCATCATTAAGATACTTATTAAAAAAATCGCCCCTTTATCCTACGATTGATGAGTTGATAGATTTCTTTAATGTTTTTTGGGAATATACAGCAAAGAAAATTGAATGGCGGGATATTAGAGAAAAAGATATTTTATTCCAAGAAGGCGAAAAGATATTAAGAGAATTTTATCAAAAAAATATTCCTCTATCATCAACCATTGTCGCATTGGAAACAAGATTTGAAACAGAAATAGCAGATGACGACCCCAAAAAAGAACCGCATATATTAGCAGGTATTATTGATAGAATTGACAAGTTGGAAAATGGGCAATTTGAAATAATTGATTACAAAACAAACCGAAGATTACCCGATAAAAAAAGCATTGACCAGAATCTCCAGCTTTCTATTTATGGATTGGGTTTTTTAAAAAAATGGCCTGAATTATCAAAAATAGATGATTTAAAATTATCGTTGTATTTTCTAAAACATAGTGAAAAATTA
This sequence comes from Minisyncoccia bacterium, assembly GCA_041550235.1. Classification (GTDB taxonomy): domain Bacteria; phylum Patescibacteriota; class Minisyncoccia; order UBA6257; family JAAZHW01; genus JBFEPE01. The sequence continues at coordinate 3,867 of JBFEPE010000001.1, read as the reverse complement.
TCAACAAAAAGGGGCTCGCCTGATATTGAAAAAGTAAAAGAAAGGATTTTGAAAAGCATTTCGGAAATTGAAAAGGAATATTTTCCTCCTGTCCCGTCCCCTCTTTGTAGTTATTGCTCCTATCGTAATATCTGCCCTATGTTTTCACATCTCTATAAAAAAGAAACTCCTCAAGAAAAAGAGGTCAAGAGTTTAATCAATGAATATTTTGATATAAGGGATAAGAGTGATAACAATGCTATTGAATTGGCGAAAATAAAAAAGCAGATAAATTGCTACTTAGAAGAAAAAGGAATTGATAGGGTTTTTGGTGAAAAGGGATTTATTGCTAAAACAAAGCAAGTAAAACAAGATTATGATTTGGATAAGGTGAGGGAAATTTTGGAAGAATATAATCTTCTTGATATTTGGAATAAAATATTATTGCCTGATAAGAAAAAGTTAGAACTTGTGCTGAAAGATGTTTCGCCTGATATTTCTAAGAAATTATTGGTTGCTAAAACAAAGAAAAGGACATCATCCATCATCCGAGCCGTAAAGAAGTCCCTCGCCAAAATCCAAAAAGAATTAGAATAATTCCCCCAAAGGCGGACATTCTGCCCTCTCACAGAGGGGTGTCCAGCCTCTGCAAGTCAGGGGCTGGACGGAGTGTTTTGAGAAATTTGACATATTATTTTATTTATGCTAACAATATAATCAGGTTTGAAACCTAAATTAACAACGAAAAAAGGAGCGAAGAATGAAACGATTTTTGATGATTGTTTTAATGATTTGTTTTGTGTTTGCATCAACCAGTGTCAATGCTGACAAACTAAAACTAAATGGTTTCACTGCCAGCATGGGCAAAAGCGCAGTCTCATCCGGACTCACTGCCTCATTTTTCTTTGGGAATAAGACAAGCGAAATTGAAATCACAGGGAATAACAGCATGTCTTGTTTGGTATACTTCTTCAAGATTAAAAATCTTCCAGCCAAAATTGAAGTGGGACCATATTTCGGATATTACCAAAATATAGTTAATCTCGGAATCTATGCCAAAGCATCAATTAAATTCTTAAATGTTTTCTATTGGCGAGGATGGGAATTTGGTGATGGTGACGAAGGGCAGAGTTGGAAAGTAGGAGAATTTTTTGACATGTGGGGATCTTATATTAATGTTTGGAAATTTAGTGTGGGATATTCCTACCTCAATTTCCGAGGGACGAGGAATTACCTCCCTGGACTTTCTTTGAATATTCCCCTGAATAAAAAATTTACTGTATTTGCTGGGGTGGATTATAAAATATCAAAGAAGTGCGAAAACGAACCACTTTTCAAACTGGGGCTGACATATAGACCCCGAAAGTAATATCAGCAAATCTCACAATAATATAATGGCCAAATCTCCCGTGAGATTTGACCATTTTTTTAATTCCCCTTATGAAGTCCGTCTTCCTTCGGCAAGCAGAATTTTTTTCTTTTGACAAAATCTTGAAACAGAATATTAATGACTTCATATTAACTTATTTCAGATTAGAATTTACCAAAACCGGGCCCTACAGGGCTAAGATATTCTATTCCATGCTCACCCGTGCAAGTATCATTATATATACTCTGAATTATAGCAAATGATCCCCAAATAGATTCTCCTATTTCTGTTCCATCAGCCATATACCAAATATTATTTCTTTCTTCAGCATCGCTTGGCACAGCCACAATTTTAACAAAATAATTCCAAGAACAAGATTTGCCCTGTTCTTCATATACTCCCCTTATATGATTTGTGAGCCAAGCCCCAGAGCCAATATAACTTGTATATCCGTGATGTCTATCTAAAAGACCGTCCCCATCGCAATCTTTATTGGAAAGCCAACCATCATTCCACTTCATTATTAATACATCATTGCCATAATTTTCCTGACACCAATCATATTGAGCGCCTCCTGGGCGATATATTGGATGATAATCGCAATACATTCCATTAAACATATTGCCTTGATAATTATATCCCCACTCGCTATAGCCTGTTTCAATCAATTCTCCATCAGTCGTAAAAATTGAACCTTGTGTTATCGTTGAGCATACATCTTTCTTAGCTGATGCATGAAATGTGTCAATGCCTATCAATAAGATAATGGCTAATAGGATTGGGACAATAAATAAATATTTTCTTTTCATAATAGATAGTTAAATAATAATTAACGACCTTTATAAAAACAAAAACTATACTCTTAATGAGTAGGATATTTAATATCTCATATCATCAATTATATCACAAAAGAATTATTCACCCTCTTATTCCCCGCCAGAGGTGGCACATCCGCCTCAGGCGGGCGGACATTCTGCCCTCTCACAGAGGGGTGGCTCGCCTTTGGCTGGACGGGCATTGCCCTGCCGAAGCTTTAGCGAAGGCGGGGTGTTTTGAGAAATAATTTAACAAACATAAATAACTTAATAAAAAAATCGCCCCCGAGAGAGCGACAACATCTTCCAGACGGAAGAAGAATTGGATTATCACTTAATTATATATTATCACCCCCATTATATTTGTCAATATCAAAATTGTGGATAAGATTATGTGGATCCGGGGGGAATCGAACCCCCAAGATGTTGGGTGATAATCCAATTCTCCCACCCGGCGGACCCAAATAATCAATAACTATTATAACTCATAATTTCCAAACTATGAAATAAAAAAATACCCCTCTTATTATTTCCACCCACCAAGAATGGAGTGTTTTGAGAAATTATTAAAATAATGTAGAATATTATCAATATGAATAAATCTATTGCGACAAAATTAAATAAAAAAGCGGTGGTAAAAATACCATTAGATAGTTTTCGCTGTATCTCCAAATATCCAAAAGAAAAAAAGATTATCTGCGAAATAGATATGAAAGATATAAAGAGAATGAATAGGGCAGAAACGATTGATGAGATTATAAATAATGCGAGATTAGATTATGCCTTGGGAGATTTTACAACCCATCAATCAGCCAATAGTTTAATCAAGGAACTCCATTCTTAATTATTTTTTGATTATTATGAAAATTAATATCTCAAAGGGCTTCAAAAGATCTTATAAAAAATTGCCTATTCATATCCAAAAAGATTTTGATAAAAAAATTTTTATAGAAAAAGAAATTAATTTATTAGATGTTGGGCATCATGATATTTACAAAAAGAGAAAATAATAATTTGACATATTATTTTATTTATGCTAACAATATAATCAGGTTTGAAACCTAAATTAACAACGAAAAAAGGAGGCTAAAATGAATGATTTCACTAACAAAATCAAACTATGGAAAAAAGAAATGGAATATCTTTACAGAAAGCCATCGTTAGGATCTAAGGATTCACATTACTGCATATTGAATGAATTTATTGATGAAGAAAGAAGAATCTTCGCAATAATGTCATGGGAAAATTTTGTTCCAACCAGTGCGATCGGTAGCAGGGATTTAGCAGTCTATATTTTTTATGAGTGGTCCTTCACTGTTCTTCGTTTTAACAAAGTCCAAGATAATTATGATGGGGGTAAAAGATCATTGAATCAATACAGATTTAATAAAATTGAATCTATAAAAATTCAAGATAACATGGTTTTTCTTCGTCTGTCAGGAAAAAGAGAAGAAACTGGAATTAAGGAGTATAAATTGAAGTTAGACTCCATCTATACGATTGCCATAAAGTCAGGTTTTTTTAACCCCCATGATGTTGCAGTTGAATATCGCGAGAAGAAAGTCATTGGATGTATTTCAAAATAGCAGTTCATGAGTCAATACGATCCCCAATTTAAGAATAGTAATAAATATTTAATTTGTTGCCATTCTCAAGTTGATGATATTTGATACTGCTCGGAATATATATGAGTAGTTTTCCCTT